>NZ_JBSFET010000021.1:0-98756 GCF_053594575.1 Streptomyces sp. NPDC001880 | reverse complement strand
TGTGGGTCGAAGGCGGACGGGATGGGAGCTGGGGTAAGTGGTGGGTTGAGCGAGCGTGCAAGCGCGAGGCCTGAGGCGCCTTTCAGGGGCAGGGTCGCGCGGCCCGTCCCCTCACCTGCGGCCGGCAGTCAGACGGCGAGCGCCTGGGCGCGGCGCTTCACCTCCGTGCCACGATTCTCACTCAGCGCCTGGGCGGGGGTGCCCGGCAGGGTCGGGTCGGGAGTGAAGAGCCACTCCAGCATCTCTGCGTCGTTGTAGCCGTCGTCCCTCAGGAGCGTCAGGGTGCCGGAGAGGCCCTTGACCACCTTGTTGCCGTCGATGAAGCCGGCAGGCACCTGGAGCGTCCGGTTCTCACCACGTCGTACGGCGATCAGCTGGCCCTCCTTGACCAGCTGCCGCACGCGCGTCACCTCGACATCGAGCATTTCGGCGATGTCGGGCAGGTGGAGCCAGGCGGGGACGAGAGCATCGATCTTTGCGTCAATCTCGGTCACAGGACAAGCCTGCCATCCCGCACTGACAGCCGACACTCGGACTCAGCCCTTCAGGGCCTCCCGGACCACGTCGGAGACCCGGCAGTGGCTCCGCCGGTCGCCGGTGACCCAGCCGTGCGCGGTCGTCAGGGAACGCGCGCAGGGCGTGTTTCGAAAGTGGCGTCGTCCACCCGGAGGGGGCGTTTGGTGCGTGCGATCGCAAGGCGGAGGGTGGAGAACACAGCGCGCTGCGCCGACGACCGACAACGCGGCAGGCGTGCGCACCTGGCGCCCCGACCGGGCGGGACTTTCGAAACACGCCCAGGGCCGACGGGACCGGCGGCAGCGCGTCGACCGGGTCCTGGTGGTCGGCGGCCGGATCGGAGCCGGGCTTCGGAGCGGTGCCCGCGTCCGTCGGTACGGCGAGCGTGCCGCCGGCCAGGGTGATCGAGGCCGGGGCCACGGAGATCCTGCGCAGGGCACGGACCCATCCGTGTCAGGACATGTACTTCCTTCGGGAACGAGAGAGCCATCCAAAAGATGCACGATACACCGACTTCGGCCGCCACTCAAGGGGTTGCCCGCATGCCGGACGCTCCGCGCGCCCGGCGGCGCGCTACTGACGGACTGCCGACTTCAGCGGTACGGAGGGGTCGGCGGCCCGCGCCGGATCGAGCCGCGCCCCCGCCTCGATGAGCTTGCGCCCCTGTGCCAGATCGCGCGGCCGGCCGACGGCGAGCACCGCGACCAGCACGCCGTCGCGCAGCCAGCACACCGACCAGGCGGGCTCGGCCGGATCACCGCGCCACAGCAGGGTGTCGGCGCTCCCGTGGTGGCCCGCGTACTGCACGAACCGGTCGAACTGCTCCGACCAGAAGTACGGCACGGGGTCGTAGGCCACCGGCGGCGCGCCGTCCCCGGCGAGCGCCGCGATGATGTTGGCGGCGGCGGTGCGCGGACCCTGGAGCGCGTTGTCCCAGTGGTGGACGAGCAGGCGTTCGCCGTACCGGGCGGAGGGGAACGAGGCGCAGTCGCCGACCGCGTACACATCGGGCAGCGAGGTGCGCAGCGCCCCGTCCGCGGTCACCGATCCGTCGGGGCCGAGCTCGATGCCGGAGCCGGCCAGCCAGCCGGTGGCGGGCCGGGCGCCGATTCCGACGACGACCGCTCCGGCCCGGACCGTGCGGCCGTCCGCGAGGACCACCCGGCCCGGCTCGACGCGGTCGACCCGGGCGCCGGTGAGGAGTTCGGCGCCGATCTCCGCGTACCAGGCGGCCATCGGGGCGGCGACCTCCGCGGGCATCGCACCCGCGAGGGGCCGGTCGGCGGCCTCGACGACGGTGACCGCGCAGCCCGCGGCGCGGGCCGCGGTGGCGAACTCGGCGCCGATCCAGCCCGCGCCGACGACCACGACGCCGTGCTGCTCGTCGAGGACCGGCCGCAGCCGTGCCGCGTCGTCGAGGGTGCGCAGCAGATGGACGCCGGGTACGCCTTCCGCCCCGGGCAGGACGACGGGTTCGGCGCCGGTCGCGATCACCAGGACGTCGTAGGGAACGGGGCCCGACGGGGTGTCCAGTTCATGCGCCGCGGGGCGCACACCGGTGACCTCCCGGCCCAGTTGCAGATCGATCTCCAGCGCCTCGAAGTCGATGTCGAAGGCGGAGCCCTCGGCCTTGCCGAGCAGCACCGCCTTGGACAGCGGGGGCCGGTCGTAGGGCTGATGCGGTTCGGCGCCGATCAGGGTCAGGGAGCCGGTGAAGCCCTGTTCGCGCAGGGCCACCGCGGTCTGCACCCCGGCCATGCCGGCTCCGACGACGACGACGCGGCGTCCTGCCCGCCGGCCCGGCTGCTCTGACTGCTGCTGCTCGCTCACCCGTACACCTTAATCACCTGACGGAACGTCAGGAAAGGGCGAGTTCCTCGACCGTGCTCGTCCCGCTGCCCTCCTGCGACTCCCACTCCCACCGCTCGTCCAGCCGGACCCGGCCGTCCGCGAGGTCGACGACGGTGGAGACACAGTGGCCGCAGGACGTCGTTCCGTCCTGCTCGAGCTGGACGTACCGGAAGTCGAGCACGTCGCCGGTCCGGGTGCCGACGAGGTGGCCGCGGACCACGTCGCCGCCCGCGTACTCGGCCCAGATACGGCCGTCCTCCTCGTGGTACGTGAAGCGGGTACGGGTGCCGACCTGGCCGGGCGCCTGGTCGGCCACCGGTGACAGGACGAGTCCGTCGAGCGAACGGGCCACGGTGACTGCTCCCTCACCGGTCCGGGGAACGGGGTTTAGGGTGGCCGACGTAAAGCACTCGCGGGAGCCCGGACGCACCGGGCTGAGAGGGAGGCTGGCGGCCTCCGACCGTACGAACCTGATCCGGGTCATGCCGGCGAAGGGAGGGGCTGGAAGCCCATGCGTTCTTCTCGGAACGGAAACGGATCCGATGTCCTGGTCGTCGGGGGCGGGATCATCGGCCTGGTGACGGCCTGGCGGGCCGCGCAACGCGGACTGCGCACCGCGGTCGCCGACCCCGAACCGGGGGGCGGCGCCGCCCGGGTGGCGGCCGGCATGCTGGCCGCCGTCACCGAACTCCATTACGGCGAACAGCTGCTGCTGGGCCTCAATCTCGCCTCCGCCGCCCGCTATCCGGCCTTCGCGGCCGAGCTGGAGGCGGCGAGCGGGGTGGAGACCGGCTTCCGTGCCTGCGGCACCCTGGCCGTCGCGCTGGACTCCGACGACCGCGCCCATCTGCGGGACCTGCACGCCCTCCAGCGGCGTTCGGGGCTTGAGTCGCAGTGGCTCACCGGCCGTGAGTGCCGCCGTCTGGAGCCGATGCTCGCGCCGGGCGTCCGGGGTGGTCTGCGGGTCGACGGCGACCACCAGATCGATCCGCGCCGGCTGGCCGCCGCCCTGCTGACCGCCTGCGAGCGGGCCGGAGTGGTCTTCCACCGCGGCTGGGTGGAGCGCCTGAGCGTGGTGGACGACCGGGCCGCCGGGGCGGTGCTCGCCGGCGGTACGGAGCTCTCGGCCGACCAGGTCGTACTCGCTGCCGGCAGCCTCAGCGGCAGGCTGGCGGGGCTGCCGGACGAGGTCGTGCCGCCGGTCCGGCCGGTGAAGGGCCAGGTGCTGCGGCTGAACGTACCGGCGCCGTACGCGCCGTTCCTGAGCCGGACGGTACGGGCCCTGGTCCGGGGCAGCCACGTCTACCTGGTGCCGCGCGAGAACGGCGAACTGGTCGTCGGCGCCACCAGCGAGGAGATGGGCTGGGACACCACCGTCACCGCGGGCGGCGTCTACGAGCTGCTGCGGGACGCCCACGAGCTGGTGCCCGGCATCACCGAGCTGCCGCTCACCGAGACCCTGGCCGGCCTGCGCCCCGCCTCCCCCGACAACGGCCCGCTGCTCGGCCCCACCACTCTGCCCGGTCTCCACCTCGCCACCGGCCACCACCGCAACGGGGTCCTGCTCACCCCCATCACCGGTGACGTCATGGCCGAGCTCCTCACCGGGGGCGAGCCGCCCGAGCCGGCCCGTCCCTTCACTCCGCGCCGTTTCCCGTCCCCCGCCGTCTCCGTACGTCAGGAGCAGCCCGCATGACCGAGCCCGTGTCCCACGAGCCCGCATCCCCGTCCGAGCCCGCGCCCCTCTCCGTGTCCGTGAACGGCGAGGTCCGGCTCCTCGCCCCGGGCACCACCCTGGACGCCCTGGTCGCCACCCTGACCACCGCGCGCTCCGGCGTCGCGGCCGCCGTCAACGAGACCGTAGTACCGCGCGGCCGATGGTCCGCCGCCGCGCTCCTCGACGGCGACCGCGTCGAGGTCCTGACCGCGGTCCAGGGAGGCTGAACCATGCCGGACGACCTCTTCGCCCTCGGCGACGCCACCTTCGGCTCCCGGCTGATCATGGGTACGGGCGGGGCGGCCGGCCTCGACGTGCTGGAACGCTCCCTGACCGCCTCCGGCACCGAGCTGACCACCGTCGCGATGCGCCGCCTCGATCCGACCGTGCAGGGCTCGGTGCTCTCCGTCCTGCGACGGCTCTCCATCCGCGTGCTGCCGAACACGGCGGGCTGCTTCACCGCGGGCGAGGCCGTGCTGACCGCCCGGCTGGCCCGCGAGGCGCTCGGCACCGACTGGATCAAGCTGGAGGTGGTGGCCGACGAGCGGACCCTGCTGCCCGATCCGGTCGAGCTGCTGGACGCTGCGGAGATCCTGGTGGACGACGGCTTCACCGTGCTGCCGTACACCAATGACGATCCGGTGCTGGCCCGCAGGCTCCAGGACGTGGGGTGCGCGGCGGTCATGCCGCTCGGCTCCCCCATAGGCTCCGGGCTCGGTATCCGCAATCCGCACAACTTCCGGCTGATCGTCGAGCAGGCCCGGGTGCCGGTCATCCTCGACGCGGGCGCCGGGACGGCCTCCGACGCGGCGTTCGCGATGGAGCTGGGGTGCTCGGCGGTGATGCTGGCGTCCGCGGTGACCCGGGCCCAGGAGCCCGAGCTGATGGCCTCGGCGATGCGCCACGCGGTGGAGGCCGGGCGGCTGGCGTACCGGGCCGGCCGGATTCCGCGCCGCCACTTCGCCGAGGCGTCGTCGCCGGTGGAGGGGCTCGCGGTGCTGGACCCGGAACGCCCGGCCTTCTGAGCCGTCGGCACGGGCGTGGAGTGCGTGTCCCTGTCACGACTCGGCTGCGGTACTGCCTCACGAGTGCCCGGCCGTGGGCCGTGTCCCGCGGCGGCTCGTAGACTCACCTGCGTGGATACGACCCTCCAGGACCCTCTTGTCGGGCAGCTGCTCGACGGCCGCTACCGCGTCGATGCCCGCATCGCCGTGGGCGGCATGGCCACGGTCTACCGGGCCGTGGACACCCGGCTGGACCGGGTGCTCGCCCTCAAGGTGATGCACCCGGCGCTGGCGACCGACGCCTCGTTCGTCGAGCGCTTCATCCGGGAGGCCAAGTCCGTGGCCCGGCTCGCGCACCCCAACGTGGTCGCGGTCTTCGACCAGGGCGCCCAGGGGCAGTACGTCTACCTGGCGATGGAGTACGTCGCGGGCTGCACTCTGCGCGATGTGCTGCGCGATCGCGGCGCGCTCCAGCCGAGGGCCGCCCTGGACATCCTGGAGCCGGTCCTCGCCGCCCTGGGCGCGGCGCACCGGGCGGGCTTCGTGCACCGCGACATGAAGCCGGAGAACGTCCTGATAGGGGACGACGGCCGGGTCAAGGTCGCCGACTTCGGTCTCGTGCGGGCGGTGGGCACCGTCACCAACACCACCGGGTCCGTCCTGGGCACGGTCTCCTATCTCGCCCCCGAGCAGATAGAGGACGGCACGGCGGACACCCGCACCGATGTGTACGCCTGCGGCGTCGTCCTGTACGAGATGCTGACCGGGTCCAAACCGCACGGCGGCGACACCCCCGCCCACGTCCTCTACCAGCACCTCAACGAGGCCGTCCCGCCTCCGTCGGCCAATGTCCCGGGGCTCCCGGCCGCGCTCGACGACCTGGTGGCGAGCGCCACCGCCCGTGACCCCGAGCTCCGCCCGTTCGACGCGGTGGCGCTGCTCGCCGAGACCCGTGAGGCCCGCTCCGGTCTCACCGACGCCCAGCTGGACGCCGTACCGCCGCAGGCCACCGCCGAGGTGCGCGACGCCGCCGAGGACCGCACCAGCGTGATCCCCCGGCTGCTCCCGGCCGGCCAGGGCGTCACGCACCACACCAGCCGGCTGGAGATGCCCCCGCCCGAGCCGCCGCGGACCGCGGCGCGGGACCGGAGTCCTCTCGGGCCGCGGCGCTCCGTGATCGCCGTGGTCGTCGCCGTGCTGCTGGCGCTGGGGATCGGCACCGGTGTCTGGTACATCAACTCCGGGCAGTTCACCCAGGTGCCCTCGCTGCTCGGACAGACCGAGAAGAACGCCGAGCGGCGGCTCTCGGACGCCGGTCTGGAGGTCAAGGGCGTCAAACGGTCCTACAGCGACACCGTGGAGCGCGGCAAGGTCATCAGCAGCGACCCGGAGTCCGGCACCCGCGTCAGGGACAACGACGCGGTGACGCTCGTCGTCTCGCGCGGCCCCGAGATCGTGGAGGTACCCGACCTCAAGGACCTCTCGGTCGCCGATGCCAGGGCCGAGCTGAAGAAGGCCGGCCTGGTGCCCGGCATGGTCACCAAGGAGTTCAGCGAGGAGACGGTACGGGGCGACGTGATCCGTACGGACCCCGTGGCGGGCACCGAGCGCCATTCGGACTCAGCGATCGCCATGGTCGTCAGCAAGGGCACTCCGGTGGACGTCCCCGATGTCACCGGGCTGTCGGTGGCGGACGCCACCGCCGCGCTGGAGGAGGAGGGGCTCAAGGCCAAGGTGCTGCCCGGCCGGGTCAATTCCCCGGAGGTCGCCGGCGACATCGCCCGGCAGTCGCCGGGCGATGGGACCGAGGCCGCCGAGGGCGACACCGTCGAGCTGACGGTCTCCGACGGGCCGCGCATGATCGACGTCCCGGACGTCACCGGCAAGGACGTCGACGAGGCCACGAGCGAACTGGAGGACGCGGGCTTCGAGGTCAAGGTCGACCGCCCGTTCCTGTCCTTCAGCGACGCCGTCGCGAGCCAGTCCGTGGACGGCGGCAAGCAGGCGCCCGAGGGCAGCACCATCACCATCAAGACCAGGGGACTCTAGATCCACATGCGAAACCCAGTCGGCGGCCATGTTCCGGTGGCCGGCGGCCTCGCCAAGGCCGGCCTCCCCTACGCCCGCGAGATGGGGGCGGAGGCCGTCCAGGTCTTCGTCGCCAACCCGCGCGGCTGGGCGACCCCCGCCGGCAACCCGGCCCAGGACGAGCAGTTCCGTGCGGAGTGCACCGCCGGATCCATCCCGGCGTACGTCCACGCCCCGTACCTGATCAACTTCGGATCGCACACCGAGGCGACGGTCGAGAAGTCCGTGGAGTCGCTGCGCCACTCGCTGCGCCGGGCCCGCGAGATCGGCGCCCTGGGCGTCGTGGTGCACACCGGATCGGCCACCGGCGGACGGCCGCGCGAGCAGGCCCTGGCGCAGGTACGCACGCACATGCGGCCGCTCCTGGACGAACTGACCCACGACGACGACCCGTATCTGCTGCTGGAGTCGA
The DNA here is from genome assembly GCF_053594575.1 of Streptomyces sp. NPDC001880. Lineage (NCBI taxonomy): Bacteria > Bacillati > Actinomycetota > Actinomycetes > Kitasatosporales > Streptomycetaceae > Streptomyces > Streptomyces sp. NPDC001880. Next base: position 91,168 of record NZ_JBSFET010000021.1, on the reverse strand, counting down.
CCGCCGGGCAGGGATTCTCGCTCTGCTCGCGGACCTGGGACTTCGGCCCGTACTTCGACGCGCTCGACGCCCACCCCAAGCTCGGTATCTGCCTCGACACCTGTCACATCTACGCGGCGGGTCACGATCTGACCGGCCCCGCAGGCATGCGGCAGACCCTGGATCTGCTGGTTTCAACGGTCGGCGAGGGCCGGCTGAAACTGATCCACGCCAATGACTCCAAGGACGTGGTGGGGGCTCACAAGGACCGGCACGAGAACATCGGCGCCGGGCACATCGGCGAGGGACCGTTCCGTGAGCTCTTCTCGCATCCGGCGACCGCGGGCGTACCGCTGATCATCGAGACGCCGGGCGGCAAGGAGGGCCACGCGTCGGACGTGGCCCGGCTGAAGGGGCTGCGCGACAACTGATTCCCCCCGTTGAGGAATACCCCATGGGGGTATACGGTCAGAGCTCGGGGCCGTCCCCTGACTCTTCCTGGTAGGAGTAGCGCTGCTCGCTCCACGGGTCACCGATGTTGTGATAGCCACGCTCCTCCCAGAAGCCGCGGCGGTCGGCCGTCATGTATTCGACGCCCCGGACCCACTTGGGCCCCTTCCAGGCGTAGAGGTGCGGCACGACGAGGCGGAGCGGAAAACCGTGCTCGGCGGTGAGCAGTTCGCCGCCCTTGTGAGTGGCGAAAAGTGTTCGGTCCGAGGCAAAGTCGGAGAGCCTCAGATTGGAGCTGAAGCCGTACTCGGCCCAGACCATCACATGGGTGACGTTCGGCGCGGGCGGCGCCAGCTCAAGTACCGTACGGGCCAGAACCCCGCCCCATTCGGCACCGATCATGCTGAATTTCGTGACGCAGTGCAGGTCGGCGACTATCGAGACGAACGGCAGCACCGAGAACTCCTGATGGTTCCAGCAGTGCTTCTCGCCGTCCGCGGTGGCCCCGAAGACCCGGAACTCCCAGCGGTCGGGCTTGAACTTGGGCACGGGTCCGTAGTGGGTAACCGGCCAACCACGCTGGAGTCGCTGTCCCGGCGGTAGCTCGGACTGCTCTGACGCGCGGTGTTCCCGGCTTTCCGGCTGACCCATGACTCCATGGTGACAGACAGGCAGGGGTGGTCCCGACCAGGGCAGGGAAGAATCAGGACAACTCACAGTAAGCCTGTACTTACTGGACGGCCATCGGGTGCGATGACAAGATGCGGCCAACTTGCCCAGTTCACCGGTTGGAAGGAGCCTCTGCGATGCAGGGCGACCCCGAGGTCCTTGAGTTCCTGAACGAGCAGCTGACCGCAGAATTGACGGCCATCAATCAGTACTTCCTGCATGCGAAGATGCAGGACAACTTCGGCTGGACGAAGCTCGCGAAGTACACCCGCTCCGAGTCGTTCGACGAGATGAAGCACGCCGAGATCCTCACGGACCGCATCCTCTTCCTCGAAGGACTCCCCAACTACCAGCGGCTGTTCCATGTGAGGGTGGGCCAGACCGTCACCGAGATGTTCCAGGCAGACCGTCAGGTCGAGGTGGAGGCGATCGACCGCCTCAAGCGCGGGATCGAGCTGATGCGCGGCAAGGGCGACATCACGTCCGCGAACATCTTCGAGTCGATCCTGGAGGACGAGGAGCACCACATCGACTATCTCGACACCCAGCTGGAACTGATCGAGAAGCTCGGCGAGCCGCTCTACATCGCCCAGCAGATCGAGCAGCCGGACAGCTAGGGCGTGATTCGAAGGCAGCGTCGTCCGCCCGGAGGGCGCCCCCGGCCAGGCGGTACCTTCGAAACACGCCCCAGGGCCTTCGTTCGGATCAGGCCGCGTCGGGGAGTGGGATTCCCGGAGCCACGCCCGGGGCGATACCGGGAGTGATGCCCGGGGCGGTCCCGGGCGCGGCCTGAGAGGTGATGTCGGCGGCAGTGCCGGGCGTCCGCTTCCGGTCGAGCAGTTCGCGGCGCGGACAGGTGCCGCGGCCGAGCACGGCCTGGATGGCCCGGACGCAGTTGCCGCAGTCGGTGCCCGCCTTGCAGGCGGAGGCTATCTGCCTGGGCGTGCAGGCCCCGGCGTCCGCATGCTCCTTGACCTGCTTCTCCGTGATGCCGAAGCAAGAGCAGACGTACACGCGGTTCACCTCCCGGCGGGTTCGGTCGTTCACTGCCACCCCGTCTAACGGTGAGGCTAACCTAACCTTACCCGGCGCGGAAGGCGCTGAAAGCCCCCGAACGCCCTGTGGGGCACGGATCACATCGATCCGTGCCCCACAGTCGTACGCGCGCCACCTGCGGCGGTGCCTACTGGTTCCGGTACATCTCGGCGACGAGGAACGCCAGGTCGAGCGACTGGCTGCGGTTGAGCCGCGGGTCGCAGGCCGTCTCGTAGCGCTGGTGCAGATCGTCCACGAAGATCTCGTGTCCGCCGCCGACGCACTCGGTGACGTCGTCACCGGTGAGCTCGACATGGATGCCGCCCGGGTGCGTACCGAGGGCCTTGTGCACCTCGAAGAAGCCCTTGACCTCGTCCAGGACGTCGTCGAAGCGACGGGTCTTGTGGCCGGAGGCGGCCTCGAAGGTGTTGCCGTGCATCGGGTCGGTCACCCACGCCACGGTGGCACCGGAGGCGGTGACCTTCTCGACCAGGGCCGGGAGCTTGTCGCGGACCTTGTCGGCGCCCATGCGGACGATGAAGGTCAGCCGGCCGGGCACGCGCTCGGGGTCGAGGCGTTCGATGTAGCCGAGCGCCTCGTCGACCGTGGTCGTCGGGCCGAGCTTGATGCCGATGGGGTTGCGGATCTTCGAGGCGAACTCGATGTGCGCGCCGTCCATCTGGCGGGTGCGCTCACCGATCCAGACCATGTGGCCGGAGGTGTCGTACAGCTCGCCGGTGCGCGAGTCGGTACGGGTCAGCGCCGACTCGTAGTCCAGCAGCAGGCCCTCGTGCGAGGAGTAGAACTCGACCGCCTTGAACTCGGCCGGATCCGTGCCGCACGCCTTCATGAAGTTCAGCGCGTTGTCGATCTCGCGGGCGAGCGCCTCGTAGCGCTGGCCGGACGGGGACGACTTCACGAAGTCCTGGTTCCAGGCGTGCACCTGGCGCAGGTCGGCGTAACCGCCGGTGGTGAAGGCGCGGACCAGGTTCAGCGTGGAAGCGGACGCGTGGTACATCTGCTTCAGCCGCTCCGGGTCCGGGACGCGGTCCTTCTCCGTGAAGGCGAAGCCGTTGACGGAGTCGCCGCGGTAGGTCGGCAGGGTGACGCCGTCACGGGTCTCGGTCGGCTTGGAGCGGGGCTTGGAGTACTGACCGGCGATCCGGCCCACCTTGACGACGGGCACGGAGGCCGCGTACGTCAGGACGGCACTCATCTGGAGCAGCGTCTTCAGCTTGGCCCGGATGTGGTCGGCCGACACGGCGTCGAAGGCCTCGGCGCAGTCACCCCCCTGCAGCAGGAACGCCTCGCCCTTGGCGACGGCTCCCATGCGGGCGCGCAGCTGGTCGCACTCGCCCGCGAACACGAGGGGCGGATACGACGCGAGGTCCGCGAGTACATCGCGCAGAGCCTCGGCATCGGGGTACTCGGGCTGCTGCGCCGCGGGAAGGTCTCGCCAGGTGTTGCCACCGGCGACGGAGGTATTGGCGTTCACGGTCACGACCCCAACACTACGGGTTTTGGCGGTAGGTCCATCCGTGCGCTCAATAGTTGAGACACGCGCTCGGACGTTGCCGGTGTCCGCTAGGGTTCTGGACATGTTCGCGCAGAAGAACCAGAACTGGTGGTGGACCGCTCATCCGGCGGCCCACTGACAATCGCGCGCGACAGACCACGCGAAGGCCGCCCGAGGGGCGGCCTTCTCCGCGTTCTGGGGAGCCGTTCCTCCATCCGGAAGGAACACCCCCATGCCCCACCGCACCGCAGCCGTCGTCCGGCGACTCCTGAGTGACCACTGCCCACCGTTCGCGCTGCTGCGCAGGCGCACCCCCGGCCGCGACCAGGACACCGTCGAGGTGCTGATCGGCCCGGTGCGGGAGGCGGACCGGCTCGCCGATCTCCCCGTCGGTGAGCTGCCCTCGCTCGCCCTGGTTCCGTTCCGGCAGATCGCGGAGCGCGGTTTCGATGTGCGCGACGACGGGACACCGCTGTCCGTGCTGGTCGCGGAGGAGACGTACGAGCTGCCGCTCGCCGAGGTGCTGGACCACCTGCCGGTCCGGGACGTGCGGGTCGAGGGCGGCGCGTTCGATGTCGGGGACGAGGAGTACGCCGGGATCGTCCGGCGGGTCGTCGAGGACGAGATCGGGCAGGGTGAGGGCGCGAACTTCGTCGTCCGGCGGACCTTCCGGGGGGAGATCCCCGGCTTCGGCCGGGCCGACGCGCTGGCTCTCTTCCGGCGGCTGCTGGCCGGTGAGCGCGGCGCGTACTGGACCTTCGTCGTGCACACGGGTGACGGCGGGCCCGAAGGGCCTTCCTCATCGGGGCGGCGGAGGGCGACGGGTGACGGCGGGCCCGAAGGGCCTTCCTCATCGGGGCGGCGGAGGGTGACGGGTGGGCGGACGCTGGTCGGCGCCAGCCCGGAGGTGCATGTGCGGATGTCCGGCGGGACGGTCGTGATGAACCCGATCAGCGGGACGTACCGCTACCCCGCCGAGGGCCCGACCGCGGAGAGCCTGCTGGCCTTCCTCGCCGACCGCAAGGAGACCGAGGAGCTCTCCATGGTGGTCGACGAGGAGCTGAAGATGATGTGCACCGTCGGCGACATGGGCGGGGTGGTGATCGGGCCGCGGCTCAAGGAGATGGCCCATCTCGCCCATACGGAGTACGAGCTGCGCGGGCGCTCCTCGCTGGATGTGCGGGAGGTGCTGAAGGAGACCATGTTCGCGGCGACGGTCACCGGCTCCCCGGTGCAGAACGCCTGCCGGGTCATCGAGCGGTACGAGCCCGGCGGGCGCGGCTACTACGCGGGGGCCCTGGCGCTGCTGCGGCAGGAACCGGGCGGGGCACAGACCCTGGACTCGCCGATCCTGATCCGTACCGCCGACATCTCGGCCGACGGCGCGCTGCGGGTGCCGGTCGGGGCGACGCTCGTACGTCACTCCGATCCGGACGGCGAGGTCGCCGAGACCCACGCGAAGGCGGCCGGAGTGCTCACCGCGCTCGGGGTGCGGCCCGGCCGGCCGGTGGACGAGGCGGCCCGGCCGCGGCTGGCGGGCGACCCTCGGGCGCAGGCGGCGCTGGATGCCCGGCGGGACGGTCTCGCGCCGTTCTGGCTGCGGATGCAGGAGCGCACCCACGCGTTGACGGGGCGGGCGCTGGTGATCGACGGGGAGGACACCTTCACCGCGATGCTGGCGCATCTGCTGCGCTCCTCGGGCCTGGATGTGTCGGTCTGCCGCTATGACGAGCCGGGGCTGCGCGAGCTGGTGCGGGCGCACGAGGGTCCTGTCGTACTGGGTCCCGGGCCGGGGAATCCGGGCGACACCGCCGATCCGAAGATGCGCCTGATGCGCGGGCTGGCCGCCGAGCTGGTCCGCGATCACCGGCACGGCCTGCTCGGGGTCTGCCTCGGCCATGAGCTGATCGCGGCGGAGCTGGGGCTGGAGATCGTCCGCAAGACCGTGCCTCACCAGGGCGCGCAGACCCGGATCGAGCTGTTCGGGCGGCCGGAGACGGTGGGCTTCTACAACAGCTTCACCGCGCGCTGCGACGAGGCGGTGGTCACCGAGCTCGCGGCGCACGGTGTCGAGGCGAGTGTGGACGCGGCGACCGGTGAGCTGCACGCACTGCGCGGACCGGGCTTCGCCTCGGTGCAGTTCCACCCGGAGTCGGTGCTGACGCTGCGCGGCGCGGGGATCGTGGCCCAGCTGCTGGCGGGGCTGCCGGTGGCCGGCTGAACATACGGCCCAGGCCGCTGCCCCGCCGCTCGGCCGAACGGGGTGCTCAGGCGTCGTCGAGGCCGCGTTCGATCGCGTACCGCACGAGCTCCACGCGGTTGTGCAGCTGGAGTTTGCCCAGGGTGTTCTGCACGTGGTTCTGCACGGTGCGGTGCGAGATGACCAGCCGCTCGGCGATCTGCTTGTACGAGAGGCCCTTGGCGACCAGCCGCAGCACCTCGGTCTCGCGCTCGGTGAGCTGCGGGGCCTTGGGCTCGTCGGAGGCGACGGGCGCGGGGTCGGAGGCGAGCCTGCGGTATTCGCCGAGGACGAGTCCGGCCAGGCCCGGGGTGAAGACGGGGTCGCCGACGGCGGTGGAGCGCACGGCCTCGGTCAGCTCCTGGGTGCTGGCCGACTTGAGCAGATAGCCGGTGGCGCCGGACTTGACCGCTTCCAGTACGTCGGCGTGCTCGCCGCTCGCGGAGAGCACGAGCACCCGCAGCCCCGGGTGGGAGCCGACGAGCTCCTTGCAGACCTGGACGCCGGGCATGCCGGGCAGATTGAGGTCGAGTACGAGGACGTCGGGGGTGACGGCCTTCGCCCTGCGGACCGCCTGCGGTCCGTCACCGGCGGTCGCCACCACCTCGAAGCCCGACTCGGAAAGGTCACGGGCGACGGCGTCGCGCCACATCGGGTGGTCGTCCACCACCATCACCCTGATGGTCCGCTCCTCGGCGGTCCGGGTGTTCTCCGTGCTCATCTCGCTGATCCTGCCTTCCCCCGTGAAACCTTCGGAACCTTCAACTCGACCTCGGTGCCCTGGCCGGGCACCGAGACCAATTCCGCCGTGCCGCCCAGGTCACGCAACCTCCCCCGGATCGACAGGGCCACCCCCATCCGCCCTTCCCCCTCGGCCTGGGCGAGCCTTCCCTCCGGGATTCCGGGGCCGTCGTCCCGGACCGTCACGATCACCTCGTCCGGCCAGTCCTCGACCAGGATCCATGCCTGGGCATTCTCCCCCGCGTGAACCCTGACATTGTCCAGGGCGGCACTGACAGCGGCCGCCAGCTCCCTCGCGGCCGCCGGGGCCAGCAACACCGGAGCGCCCGGCTCCGCGAAGCTGACCCGGGCGCCTGCGTGCGGGGCGAGCAGGGAGCGCAGATCGCAGTCGGCACGGCCGGGCGGTTCGTCGTCGACCTCCACGCTGCGGACCACGGCGCCCTGGGCGGCGTCCTCGGAGACCCGGGTTGCGGGCACAAGACCGCTGGAGACCAGGGTGCGCAGAGCGACTTCCTGTTCGCCGGCCATCCTGCCCAGCTCGGCTGCCTCCCCGCCCAGCGCGGTGCCGCGGCGCTGCACCATCGCGAGGACCTGGAGCACGCTGTCGTGAATGTCCCGGGCCAGCCGTTCCCGCTCGCGGGTGGCGGCCTCGATCTCCAGGGCGCGGGCGAGTGTGCGCTCACTGGCCCTGGCGACTTCGACGACGTACCCGATCGCGATGGAGGCGACCCAGACCAGCAGCACGTTGTGGAAGGTCTCCCGGCTGGGGTCGCCGCGCTCGACGATGTTGACGAGGGCGACGAAGGTGGAGGCGAAGGCCGCCCAGCGCCAGCCGCCCTTGACCGCGAAGGCCAGCACGGAACCCGCGGTCCAGATCGACGGCAGCGTCGGGCCGTCGACCTGCTGGGCCTCGAAGTCGGCGAGCGGGGTGAGGAGTATCCCGGCCAGGGCGATGGTCAGGTCGGCACCCAGGAAACGCTTGGTGCAGGCGGCGGCGCCCGCGACCTTCGGAAGGGTGGCGAGCGTCCAGACCACCATCACCACCAGGAAGGCGATGGCCACCCACGGCCGGTCGTACTTCTCCCGGCCGAAGACGGAGAGCAGGACCGCGTACACCATCGTCAGGATGCGGTACGCCCTCAGCGCACTCCACAGCGGCTGCTCGACCGACATCCGTACGACGCGCTCGCGCCTGGCCACTTCCCCCACCCCCCGGACAGCACCGGCGCACTCACGCGCCGTACCGTTCCTTCAGCCTTGCGTTCCGGATTCGGTGCCCTTGTGCTTCTCCGCCTCGGCGCGGCGTTTCGCGTCTTCCGCGATCTGCCGCTTGGCCGCCGTCGCGTAGATGTCGACGTACTCCTGGCCGGAGAGCTTCATGATCTCGTACATCACCTCGTCGGTGACCGAGCGGAGGATGAAACGGTCCCCGTCCATGCCGTGGTAGCGGCTGAAGTCGAGCGGCTTGCCGATCCTGATCCCCGGACGCATCAGCTTGGGCATCACCTGGCCGGGTGGCTGGATCTTCTCCGTGTCGATCATTGCAACGGGGATGACGGGCGCTCCGGTGGCCAGCGCCACCCTGGCGAGCCCGCCGGGCTTGCCGCGGTAGAGACGGCCGTCGGGCGAGCGGGTGCCCTCCGGGTAGATGCCGAAGAGGCCGCCGCTCTCGATGACCGCGATGCCCGCCTTGATGGCCGCCTCACCGGCGCCGCGGGCGCCCGAGCGGTCCACCGGGAGCTGGCCGACGCCCTTGAAGAAGGCCGCGGTCAGCTTGCCCTTCACGCCGGGTCCGGTGAAGTACTCGGACTTGGCGATGAAGGTGACCTTGCGGTCGAGGACGGCCGGCAGGAAGAACGAGTCGGAGAACGACAGGTGGTTGCTCGCGAGGATCGCCGGTCCCTGCGCGGGAATGTTCTCCAGGCCCTCCACCCATGGCCGGAAGGCGAGCTTCAGACCCCCGCCGATGGAGAACTTCATTGCGCCGTAGATCAACTCGGGTGCCTCCTGTGTGCTGTCGGACAGACCTTAACCCGTGGGCCTCCCGCGCTTCCGCCCGGCACGGAGCCGGTGCGGCGGCCGGAGGCGGTGACGGCCCTGGTCGGTGTCAGCCCGGTCGCGTACGGTGAAGTAATCCTTCTGTACTCCCCCCTTTCGCTCCCCTTCGAGCCTCACGAACAGGAGACCCCGGTGCCGGTCCTTCCTGGAGCCGAGCCGTTCCGCCACGAGGGCGGAGAGGTCGGCGTCCTTCTCTGTCACGGATTCACCGGTTCCCCGCAGTCGCTGCGCCCCTGGGCGCAGTATCTGGCGGAGCGCGGGCTCACCGTCTCGCTGCCCCTGCTGCCGGGACACGGCACCCGCTGGGAGGACATGCAGCTCACCGGCTGGCGGGACTGGTACGCGGAGGTGGACCGGGAGCTGCGCGCCCTGCTGGAGCGGTGCGGCCAGGTCTTCGTCTTCGGGCTGTCCATGGGCGGCACGCTGACGCTGCGGCTGGCGGCGAAGCACGGGGACGCGATCAGCGGCCTGGTGCTGGTCAATCCGGCGAACAAGGTGCACGGCCTGTCGGCGTACGCGCTGCCGGTGGCCCGGCATCTGGTGCGGACGACGAAGGGTCTGGCGAGTGACATCGCCCTGCCGGGCTCCGAGGAGGTGGGGTACGACCGGGTGCCGTTGCACGCGGCGCATTCGCTGCGGAATTTCTTCCGTCTGGTCGACGCCGAACTCCCCCAGGTCACCCAGCCGATCGTGCTGCTGCACAGCCCGCAGGACCATGTGGTGCCGCCCGCCGACTCGGCCCGCATCCTCGGCCGGGTGTCGTCGACGGACGTCGAGGAGATCCTGCTGGAACAGAGCTACCACGTGGCGACGTTGGACCACGATGCGGAGCGGATCTTCGACGAGAGCTATCGGTTCATCGGCCGCCTCGCCCCGAGCGTCGGAAAGAAGGGGAGCACGTCAGGTGGCTGAGCACGACGCGGAGCGCGCGGGTGGCGAGGAGGGGCGCGAGCCCCTTCCCGCGGAGGGGGCCGCCGTGCCCGACGACGGCACGGTTCCGCAGGACGCCGCTGCCCGGGAGGCGTCGCCGGGCGCCGACGGTGACCGGTCCGGGCCGTCGGTCGACGAGGACGCGGCGTGGCAGGCGATAGTCGCGGGGTACGGCGAGGAGCCGCCGGACCCGCCGGGCACCAAGCCGTTCCGGTCGGTCGAGGATCTCGCGCTGCTGGAGGACGGTCAGCCCGGCGTCCTGGATCCCGACAAGGGGCTGGGGAAGAAGTCCGCGAAGCCGCCGGAGAAGCCGCTCGGCAGCTCGATCGTGTTCGCCCCCGGCGTCGCGGGCCCGCGCGACTACGAGGTCGCGGAGCCGAAGGACGACGACCTCGACGACGGCGACGAGGGGCATTTCGTCCCCCCGGAGCCGCCGCCGCTGCCGGAGGCCGATGTCACGGCGAAGTTCGCCTGGCTCGCGGTCGTCGGCGGTCCGGTGCTGATGCTCCTCGCGGTGGTGCTGCGGTGGGACATGACCTGGTGGCTCACGACGGTCTGTGTCGGTGGCTTCCTGGGCGGTTTCGTCACGCTGGTGGCCCGGATGAACGACGACGACGAGGACGACGACGACCCGGGGCGCGGGGCGGTGGTCTGAAAGAAGGGGGCGCTGCGGCGGGCGGTCCGGTCCGGTTCAGGGCAGAATCGCGGGCACCCGCAGCGCCGCCAGCACCGGCAGGTGGTCGGTGGCGGCCCGCAGGTCCGCGTCGGTGACACCGGGCAGGCCGGCGGGGACACCACAGCCGAGTACCTCGATGCCGGCGGTCGCGAAGACCGCGTCGATGCGCCGTCGCGGGTGGTCCGGCGCGAAGGTGTTCTCCCCGCCCCAGGGCCGGACCGCCCAGCAGTCCTGGAGCCGCTCGGCCAGCCGCCGGAACGCGCTGCCGGTCGGTACGTCGTTGAGGTCGCCGGCCGCGATGGCGTGCTCGACGCCCATCGCGTCCAGCCGTTCCAGCAACAGCTCCGTCTGGGCCAGGCGTTCGTCCCGCTGCAGGCTCAGATGGAAGCTCAGCAGACCGATCCGGGTGCCCGCGATCCGTACCACCGATGTGGCGAAGCCCCTGCGGTGCAGTCCTGGGGTGAGCGGCAGCAGCACGTCCTGTGTCCGCTCCACGGTGGCCCGCAGCGAGCAGAGCAGCAGCGGTCCGGCCGCGGTGGCGCCGCCACTGAGGAGGACCAGGTCGGTGTGGGCCGCGAGCCAGGCGGCTCGCTTGCGCCAGCGGAAGAAGCGCGGGGCTTCCTGGATGAAGACCAGGTCGGGGGCACAGACGCTGATGACGCGGGCCAGCGCCTCGCGGTCGTCGCGCATCGACCGGACGTTGTAGCTGAGCACTCGGATGACGGCCGAACCATCCGGCTCGGTACGGGAGTCGGGCAGTGGCGTCAGGACCATGTGGCTCACGATACGACGGACGCCCGCCGCTCCCACAGGGGCGCGACGGGCGTCCGGTTCGGTCCGGTCCGTTCGGCCAGGGCCTGGCCGGTGGATCAGGGGCGGTCAGGGCGCGATGTCCGGTGCGGTGCATCGCAAGGCGCCGGGACGTCCTGACAGCGGAGCCATTCGGACGTTTCGGCAACGCCGCGAAGTGCCGTGCCGGACGCCGCGCCCCGGACAGGATCCAGCCGGCCAGGCCCTGGGGCGTGTTTCGAAAGTGGCGTTGTCCGCCCGGACGCCCCCGACCAGGCGGGACTTTCGAAACACGCCCTAGCCCTGGCGGGCCAGGTCGGCCGCGCCCACCAGTCCGGCCTTGCCTCCCAGTTGGGCCGCGAGCACCTGGGCGTGCGGGCGCCATTCGCCGCCGATCAGCCAGCGCCGGAACGACTTGCGGATCGGGTCGAGCACCAGCTCGCCCTCGTCCGACACACCGCCGCCGACGATGAACGCCGAGGGGTCGAAGAGCGAGGCGAGGTCGGCGAGTCCGGCGCCGGCCCAGCGGGCCAGCTCGCGGAACGAGTCGACCGCGACCGGGTCGCCCTGCCGGGCGGCCTGGCTGATGTGCTTGCCCTCGATGCCGTCCACCGTGCCGTCGCCGAGCGACAGCAGGATCGTGGCGTTCTCGGGGGTGGCGTTGGCGCGCTGCTTGGCGTACCGGACGAGCGCGCGTCCGGACGCGTACTGCTCCCAGCAGCCCTGGCTGCCGCAGCCGCAGAGCAGACCGTCCGGGACGACCCGGATGTGGCCGAACTCGGCGGCCACGCCGAAGCGTCCGCGGCGCAGCTTGTTGCCGATGATGATGCCACCGCCGAGGCCGGTGCCGAGCGTGATGCAGATGACGTCGTCATGGCCCTGTCCGGCGCCGAAGCGGTATTCGCCCCAGGCCGCGGCGTTGGCGTCGTTCTCGACGACGACGGGAAGACCGACGCGCTGTTCGACTTTGTCCTTCAGCGGCTCGTGCCGCCAGTCGATGTTCGGCGCGAACAGGACGGTGGCGCGCTTGTCGTCGACGTATCCGGCCGCGCCGATGCCGACGGCATCGATCCGGTGGCCCTCGCTCGCGCCGGACACCGCCGCCGCGATCGCGTCCACGATGCCTTCAGCCGTCGGCGGGGTCGGCACCTTGAACGTGGAGAGGATGCGGCCCTCTTCGTCGACCACTCCGGCCGCGATCTTCGTGCCGCCGATGTCGACGCCGATGGTGAGTCCCATGAATCCCTCAGTTCCGGTCGAGCCCCGCTGGGGCCAACCGTACCCGAGCCGGGGCCCGGCCCTTTCGGTGCCGGTCAGTCCAGGTCGATGTGCTCGCCGGTGGCGGGGCCCTCGTCACGGGGGTCGGAGGGGTCGTCGGCCTTCTTCTCGCTGCCCGCGGGGTCCCCGGCACCCTGGGTCCAGCGGCGTTCCTGGCCCTCGACGGCGGAGCGGTAGGCGGCGAGGAGTTCGTTTCCGGCCGCGGCGATGTGGTCGAAGACATCCGGATTGCGCTCGATGACGGGCTCGACCACGGATTTCGCCTGCTTGATGATCTGCTGCACGGTGCCCTGCGCCGCCGCGCCGAACAGCGGCGTCTGGAGGGACGAGACCTTGTCGGCCACGGCGTCGACCAGCTTGCGCAGTTCCTCGGCGGCGGAGCCGGGCGGCGGGCCGTACTGGGTGCGGCGGCGGGCCTTCTCCGCTTCGAGGTCCTCGGCGCAGGCCTTCGCCCACGCGTCGTCGTCGACGGGACGATCGGTGGCATCGCTCATGGCGGACTCCTGCGACGTGGTGTACCGGCGACCCGGCGTACGGGGCACCCACTACCGACGTTACCCGAACCGTGGGGCGTCGTTCAGTCCGTCCTCGGCCACAGCCCCGGGTCCGGGGTGAACCGGACCCGGAGCACCCCGTCGGTGAGGGCCGCGCCGGAGACGGTGCAGCGGCGCAGTCCGGACTCCAGCGGGACGATCCGGTGGAACGGGCCCACGGTGAGCAGCAGTTCGTCGCCCCGGCGGACCAGTTGGAGGTCCTTCTTGACCGCGCCGGGCAGCGGCAGGCACCAGACGAGGACCGGGTCGCCGTCGCCGGACGACGGGGCGGTCACGATCCGGGCACCGGGCAGCAGTGCGCCGAGGCCGTCCGGGGCGCCGGGGCTCTCGATCCACCAGGGGTCGTCGGCCCGGCCGCGGCTTTGCCCGTCGAGTTCCGAGGCCAGTCCGTCGCCCTCGATGAGGCCGCCGCCGGTGCCCGCCGCCTCGATACCGGTGCGGGCGGCCGTGGTGTCGAGGCGGGCGAGGTCGTCCAGGCCCCTCGGGTCGCGGCCGAGGTGGGGCACCTCGCACAGCGCGGTCTCGGGCACCCATTGCTCGTACCAGCGGTCGACGGTCTTCTCCTGCTGCGCGGCGAGCTCCGCGAACCAGGGGTCGGCCGAGTGCCTGGGCAGCACCCGGTTGACCGCGAGGGTGTCGACCCGCAGTCCGTGCAGGGCGAGGCCGGTGCGGGCGGTGCGCAGGGCGTCCTCGCCGGCGGGGCCGGGCTCCGCGACCAGCCGGAGCGTGGTGTTGCGGTCCTCGATCAGGGCCTGGACGGCGGCCAGCTCGGCGTCCCTGCGGGCGGCCGCCTCGTACAGCCACTGGGCGGGCATGGGCACGCCGGCGAGCTGGGCGAGCATCGGGCGCAGGGCTCGGGCGGCCTGGCGTTCGGGGGGAAGCAGTCGGCGCAGATAGCGGCGCAGCTGCTCGGGGAGGGCGAGCAGGGCGAGTGCCTCGCGCAGCGGTGGCAGGTCGACGACGAGGAGCTCATGGCCGCGGCGTGACCAGTCGCCCCCGGCGGCGCGGCGCAGGGTATGCAGGAGGGCCAGCTCGAAGCTGCCGGGGAGTTCGGTCAGTTCCTCGCCGTCCAGCCGGTTCCCGCCGAGCAGGTCGAGTACGGCGGAGGCCTGGTCCTGGAGGGCGAGGAGTTCCTCGCGGAAGTGCTCGCCGGAGTCGATACGGGCGGACCACAGCCCGTCGGTGACCTCGGTGGGTTCCGTGCTGTCGGGAAAGCCGGGTATGCAGTCGGCCGTCAGCAGCAGGGTGCGCCGGCCGCGGCGGGCGGCGGCCAGCGCGGTCGCCGCCGCGACGGTGGTACGGCCGGCGCCGCCGGGGCCGGTGACGAGGACCGTACGCATCGGGTCAGACCTTCGGGACGGACTCGACGCGCTTCTTCAGGCCGGCCAGGGCCCGGTCGATGATGACCTTCTCCGCCTTGCGCTTGATCATGCCGAGCATCGGGATCTTGACGTCGACCGTCAGCCGGTAGGTGACCTCGGTGCGGTCGCCGTCGCCGAGCGGAGCCAGTGCGTAGGAGCCGTCGATGGCGCGCAGCATCTGGGACTTGACGAGGGTCCAGCCGACCTCGTAGTCGCCGATCCAGGTGTAGGCGAGTGTGTGGTCGTCCTTGATCGCTCCGGCGTCGAGGACGAGGCGGACCTGCTCGGCGCGGCCGTGGTCGTCGGTGGAGAGGACCTCGGCCTCCTTGACCTCGCCGGTCCACTCCGGGTAGCGGGCGAAGTCGGCGATCACTCCCATGACGTCGGCCGGCGCCGCCTCGATCGTGATGCTCGAGCTGGTGTGTTCAGCCATCGCCGTGGCTCCTCCAGTGCGGTGTACCGGTGCGTCGGCAGAGGCCTGCCGCCAGAAGGCTATCGCGTGCGCGCGGCGCCTCGGCCCAGGGTCCGGTACCGGTGCGGTGCGGTCACCATTCCAGGGCCCAGGGCCTGCCGGTGGACGCGAAGTGACCGACGTTCACACATTCGGTGGCGCCGATCCGCATCCGGCGGACCAGCGGCTGGTGGACGTGGCCGAACAGGGCGTACCGGGGGCGGGTCCGGCGGATGGCGTCCAGCAGGGCCCGGCTGCCGCGCTCGAAGCGGCGCGCCACCGTGTCGTACGTCAGCTCCGGCACCTCGGGCGGGATGTGGGTGCAGAGCACGTCGACCGGGCCGATCGCCTCGATCTTCGCCGCGTACTCCTCGTCGCCGATCTCGTACGGGGTCCTCATCGGGGTCTTCAGGCCGCCGCCTACGAAGCCGAACACCCGGCCGCCGATCTCGACCCGCTCGCCGTCCAGGACGGTGGTGCCGGGGTGTGCGTACTCGGACCACAGGTCCGGGATGTCGACGTTGCCGTAGGTGGCGTACGTCGGTGTGGGGAAGGCCGCGAAAAGTGCGGCGTACTGCTTGCGGACCGCCGAGACGATCGCGGCGTTGCGATCCATGCCCGCCCACAGGTCGCGGCCGAACTCACGGGCCTCCTCGAAGCGGCGCGCGGTGCGCAGCGCGACGATGCGGTCGGCGTTCTCCACACCGAAGAGGTCGGGGAAGATGCCGCGCGAGTGGTCGGCGTAGTCGAGGAAGAGCACCAGGTCACCGAGGCAGACCAGCGCGTCGGCACCGTCCCCGGCGCGGGCCAGGGCCTCGGTGTTGCCGTGCACGTCACTGACCACGTGGATGCGCGTGCGCTGTCGGGTGTTGTCCGGTCCGGCTCGCATGACGATCACCCTAGAACCCCGCCGGTCCCCTGGGTAGAGGCCGCCGGACCTGCGAATATCGTCGTCCGGTCACACGGGTGGACTACTGTGCGCCCAAGGATCACCGTTGTGTGTGACGCATAAGACATCTGGCCGGAACCCCCTATCGGGAACCGAGTACTGGTGGGTAACGTCCGGGCAGTCCAGTCGTGCTCGCCCCACTGAGCACCTGCCAATCTTGGACCGCAGCCGGTGCGTCGCACAGAGCCGTGGCACCGGAGCCCGATGAGGAGCAGCAGTCTTGCGCGAGTTCAGCCTTCCGGCCCTGTACGAGGTCCCTTCGGACGGCAACCTGACGGATCTCATCCGCCGCAATGCCGCTCAGCATCCCGATGTCGCGCTGATGAGCCGCAAGGTGGGGGGCGTGTGGACCGATGTCGACGCCACGCAGTTCCTGGCCGAGGTCAGAGACGTCGCCAAGGGTCTGATCGCCGCGGGCATCGAAGTCGGCGACCGGGTGGCCCTGCTCTCGCGCACCCGCTACGAGTGGGTGCTGCTCGACTTCGCGATCTGGAGCGCCGGCGCGGTCACCGTCCCGGTGTACGAGACCAGCTCGCCCGAGCAGATCCAGTGGATCCTCGGTGACTCCGGCACCGCCCTGTGCCTCGTGGAGTCCGAGGCGCACCAGGCCTCCGTGGTCTCCGTCCAGGCGGACCTGCCGGCCCTGAAGGGCATCTGGCAGATCGAGGACGACGCGATCCGCCGGCTGACGGCGCTCGGGGAGGACGTCTCGGACGAGACGCTGGACCTGCGGATGGCGAGCGCCAAGGCGGACGACCCGGCCACCATCGTCTACACCTCGGGCACCACCGGCCGCCCCAAGGGCTGTGTGCTCACGCACCGCAGCTTCTTCGCCGAGTGCGGCAACGTGGTGGAGCGGCTGAAGCCGCTCTTCCGTACCGGCGATTGCTCCGTGCTGCTCTTCCTGCCCGCCGCGCATGTCTTCGGACGGCTGGTCGAGGTGGCCTCGGTGATGGCCCCGATCAAGCTCGGCTGCGTACCGGACATCAAGCACCTCACCGACGAACTGGCCGCGTTCCGGCCGACGTTGATCCTCGGTGTGCCACGGGTCTTCGAGAAGGTCTACAACGCGGCGCGCGCCAAGGCGCAGGCCGACGGCAAGGGCAGGATCTTCGACAAGGCCGCGAACACCGCGATCGCGTACAGCCGCGCGCTGAGCACCCCCCAGGGCCCGCCCCTGGGTCTGAAGCTGAAGCACAAAGTCTTCGACCGGCTGGTCTACCGCAAGCTGCGCGCGGTGCTCGGCGGGCGCGGCGAGTACGCGATCTCCGGCGGCGCGCCGCTGGGCGAGCGGCTCGGCCACTTCTACCGCGGGATCGGCTTCACGGTCCTGGAGGGCTACGGCCTGACCGAGACCTGCGCGGCCACCGCCTTCAACCCGTGGGACCGGCAGAAGATCGGTACGGTCGGCCAGCCGCTGCCCGGTTCGGTCGTGCGGATCGCGGACGACGGCGAGGTGCTGCTGCACGGCGAGCACCTGTTCACCGGCTACTGGAACAACGAGGCGGCGACGGCCGACGCGCTGGCCGACGGCTGGTTCCACACCGGTGACATCGGCACGCTCGACGAGGACGGCTATCTCGCGATCACCGGCCGCAAGAAGGAGATCATCGTCACGGCGGGCGGCAAGAACGTCGCTCCCGCGGTGATCGAGGACCGGATCCGGGGCCACGCCCTGGTCGCCGAGTGCATGGTGGTCGGCGACGGGCGGCCGTTCGTGGGGGCGCTGGTCACCCTGGACGAGGAGTTCCTGGGCCGCTGGGCCGAGGAGCACGGCAAGCCGTCCGGCTCGACGGCCCGCTCGCTGCGCGAGGACCCGGAGCTGCTGGCCGAGGTGCAGCGGGCGGTGGACGACGGGAACGCGGCCGTCTCCAAGGCGGAGTCGGTGCGCAAGTTCCGCATCCTGGACTCGCAGTTCACCGAGGACGCGGGCCACATCACGCCGTCGCTGAAGCTGAAGCGGAGTGTGGTGGCGAAGGACTTCGCGGACGAGATCGAGTCGATCTACCGGGGCTGACCGGCACCCGTACGCGAGAGGGCCCGCACGGCGTGTGCGGGCCCTCTCGCGCAGGTGGCTCAGAGCAGCGCCCGGAGCCGTTCGGCGAGCAGGTCCCAGCGCCACTTCTCCTCGACCCAGGCCCGGCCCCGCTCCCCCATCCGCTGCCGCAGCTCCGGGTCGTGGAGCAGGGTGACGATCCGGTCGGCCGTCTCCTCGACGCTGCCGCCGCGCACCACCCATCCGGTCTCGCCGTCGAGCACCGCGTCGGGCGCGCCGCCCGAGTCGCCCGCCACCACCGGCAGACCGGTCGCGGAGGCCTCCAGGAAGACGATGCCGAGGCCCTCCACGTCCAGACCGCCGCGGCGAGTCCGGCACGGCATGGCGAAGACGTCGCCCGCGCCGTAGTGGGCGGGCAGTTCCTCCCACGGCACCGGTCCGGTGAACCGCACCGACTGCTCGACCCCGGTCCGAGCGGCCAGCCGCTTCAGCTCCTCGGCGTACGGTCCGCCGCCGACGATCAGGAGCACCGCGTCCGGCACCTGCGCCAGGATCGCGGGCATCGCGAGGATCAGCGTGTCCTGGCCCTTGCGCGGCACGAGCCGTGACACACAGACGACGACGGGCCGGTCCGCGAGGCCGAGCCCGGCCCTGACCCGGTCCCCGCCCGAGTCCGGGTGGAAGGTCTTCTCGTCGACGCCGGGCGGCAGTTGAGCCATGCGCGCCGCGGCCCCGGGGCTGAGCGCGGGGGCGATCCGGGAGCGGGTGTATTCCCCCAGATAGGTGATCGTGTCGGTGCCCTCGCCGATCCGTCGCAGCAGTTGCCGGGCCGCGGGCAGTTGCGCCCAGCCCGCCTCGTGGCCGTGGGTGGTGGCGACCAGGCGGCGGGCGCCGGCCCTGCGCAGCGCCGGTGCCATCAGCCCGAGCGGGGCCGCGGCACCGAACCAGACGGAGGTGCAGCCGTGTTCGCGCAGCAGCCGTACCGCGCGCCGGGTGACCCGCGGGGTCGGCAGCAGCATCGTCGTCGGATCGCGCACGACGGTGAACGGCTGCTCGGCGTCGAAGGCGGCGGTGGCCGCGATGCCTTCGGGGGTCCGCTTCCAGGTGGAGGCGTAGACGACGATCCGCCCGGGGTCCAGGCGCAGCGCCATATTGTGCAGAAATGCCTGAATGCCGCCGGGGCGGGGCGGGAAGTCATTTGTCACGATCAGGGTCTTGTCCATCCCGGCCGACAGTACCGCGCGGTCCGGGCCCGATGGCTCCCGCACCGGCCGTGCGGGCATCATGGCTCCTCGTACCCACCCCACCGGGTGGCCCCTGATGAGAACGGATGACACGGTCATGACAGGATCGACCGGCGCACGGCTCGCCGCCGCGGCGGTGTGGGCCCTGACCAGGGTCGTGCTGCTGCTCTTCGTCACCAAGGTGATCACGCTGCCCGGCCCGGACGTGACCAGTGATGTCTCGGTGATCTACCACGGCTGGTCCGAGGTCCTGAGGACCGGTACGTATCCGGAGTCCGACGTCACCTGGCAGTACCCGCCGCTGGCCGCGCTCGCCATCCTCTCGCCCGCGCTGCTGCCGTTCCTGGACTACGCCTCGGCCTTCTTCGTCCTCGCGTTCGTGTGCGACGGGCTGGTGCTGGGGCTGTTGCTGTACGCGGGCCGGGGCGGCGGCCGGTCGTTGGCGGGCGCCTGGGTGTGGGTGGCGGGGGTGCCGCTGCTCGGCACGACCGCGTACGCCCGATACGACGTGATGGTCACGGCTGTGGCGGTGGCGGCGCTCCTGGCGGGGCTGCGGCATCCGCGGGTGATGGGGGCGCTGGCCGCCGTCGGTGCGCTGCTGAAGGTGTGGCCGGCGCTGATCCTGGCCGGTACGGCGCGCGGCCGGCAGACGCGGCTGGCATGGACGGCCGCGGCGGTGACGGCGGCCGGGCTGCTGGTGGGGTGCACCGTGGCGATGCCGGGGGCGCTGGCCTTCCTCGGCTTCCAGCGCGACCGGGGCACCGAGGTCGAGTCGCTGGGCGCGCTGGTCTTCCATGTGGCGCGGCAGTTCGGCTGGCAGGGCCGGGTGGAACTGCACTACGGCTCCATGGAGTTCCTGGGACCGTACGTGCCGCTGGTGAGCACGCTCGCCCTCGGTCTGTCCGTGCTCGCGTTCGGCTGGCTGCTGGTGTGGCGGCTGCGGGCCCGTGACTTCGGCGCCGGCACCCCGGCGGACGCGGCCTTCGCGGCGGTGCTGCTGTTCACGACGACGAGCCGGGTGATCAGCCCCCAGTACATGCTGTGGCTGGTCGGCCTGGCGGCGGTCTGCCTGGTCTTCCGCGACAGCCGGATGGTGCTGCCGGCCTGTCTGGTGCTGCTGGCGACGGGCGTCACCCAGTTGGAGTTCCCGCTCGGGTTCACCCATGTGGTGACCAGCGACGCGACCGGCGTGACGCTGATGTTCCTGCGCAACGGCCTGCTGGTCGCGGCGACGCTGATCGCCTGCCGTCGGCTGTGGCGGCAGACGGTGCCGGGGGCGGCGCGCGACGCCCGTGAGTCCGCCGTCCGGCCGGTCCTCGGGCGGGAGGCGGAGCCGGTCGGCTAAGGGCTGTCCCGTAATCCCCGGTGGATCAGCGCGCGGCGTCAGATGCGGTGCATCGCAAGGCGGAGGGGCGTCCGCATACGGGATGTATGCGGATGTTCCGACAACGCGGCGAGGAGTGGGGTCTCCCCTGCTCGAGCGCAGCCGAGAGCTTGGGGAAGTAGCTGTCGTCGCGCGCCCGCCGGGGATCACGGGACAGCTCTTAGGGTCTGCCCGGCGGATCGGAGTCGGACAGGGCGCGGCGTCCACTGCGGTGCCTCGCAAGGCGCCGGATCGTCCTGACGGCGGAGCTGTTCGGGCGATTCGGCAACGCGGCGCGGCGCCGTGCCGGACGCCGCGACCCTGGCCATGATCCGCCGGACAGACCCCAGGGCGCGTTTCGGAAGTCCCGCCCGGCCGGGAACGCCCGGCACGCACGCCCGCCGCGTTGTCGTCGGTCGCCGGGGCGTCCGGCCGGCCAGGCCCTTATCCGTCGGGCAGGCCTTGACCGAGCTCGGAGCGCAGATACTCCCGCCAGAGTGCGGTGAAGTCCTGCGGGGGCGTGTCGAGCACCTCGTGCATGGCCTGCTCCACCGCTCCGTCCCGTCCCCGGTGCCCACCGACGGCCCGGTAGAAGGCGAACAGCTGCTTCTCGCCCCAGTGGTCGGCGATCAGCTCGCAGGCCGCCCAGCCGCCCTCGTACGCCCTCGCCAGGCGCGCGGGGTCGCCCGCGAAGCCGAAGTCCTCGTCCGCGGGGAGCTCGGCGGGCGGGTCGCCGCGCCGGACGGCATCCGCGAGTCCGGGCGCGATCCGTACCGGGGCGCGGTCCTCGGAGCGGTAGGCCGCCCAGTCCGCGAAGCCCTCGGAGAGCCAGGTCGGAGTCGCGGCGGAGGTGCGGGTGCGGGTGGCGACATGGGTGGTCTCGTGGGTGAGGACGATCCGCTGCCCGAAGGTGCCGAGCGTGCCGTATGCCTGCGGGTTGACGATCACCCGGTCGGCGGGGGCCCGGCCCGCGCCGCCGGTCTGCCCGGTGGTGACGGCTGCGATGCCCCGGTAGTCCGCCGCCGACCCCAGCAGCTCCGCCATCTCGTCCACCGTGCGCGGCACGAGCACCACCACGCGGCCCGCCCAGCGTTCCGGCCAGGCGCGGGAGACGGCGGGTACCGCGCGGTCCGCGGTCCGGGCGATGGCGCGCAGCTCCTGATCCGTGCGGCCGACGCCGAGCACGAGGCTGTGCGTCCCGTGCACCACCCGTACGTCGCCCTGCTGCCAGAGCTGGCGGGCGCCGTCTCCGCCGGCCCGGTCCCCGACGACGTACCAGCGGCCGTCCGCCCGGTCCCGTCTCAGGTCGAGCACCCGGTCCGCGGCGACCGGGGCGGCGTCGTAGTCCTTGATCCGGTAGCGCAGCTCGACGTCGGCGGTGGCCCGGTCGGCGCCCCGCCCGGTCACGTCGCGCAGCCGGTACGTCCATGAGCCGAGCGGTATGTCCGCGAGGTTGGCGAGCTCCCGGCGCTGGGCCGTGCGCAGCCCGGTGGCCCCGGGGTCCGTCGTGGCCAGCAAGGCGTCCGTGTCGTGGTCGAGCACGGCGGCGGCCCTGCGGTCCAGCGTGGCGCGGATGCCCCGGGCGGTGGCCCCGGGGGCGGCGTCGTGGTCGGGGGCCGCGCAGCCGGAGACGAGCAGCAGCCCGGCGAGCAGCGCCCCCGCCGCTCGCCGCCCTCCGTTCCGTCCCCGTCTGCCGCTCACCCGGACGAGGGTACGGTCAGACGCGGGTGACCGACGAGACGGGCATCATGCCGACGGGGTCGTAGCGCACCGGGGCCCCGGGGTACGGGGCGTGGATCACCTGGCCGTTGCCGACGTACATCGCGATGTGGCCGGCGTCCGCGCGGTAGGCGACCAGGTCTCCGGGGCGGGCCTCGGAGAGCGGCACCACGCGTCCCGCGTACCGCTGGGCCTGCGAGGTCCGCGGCAGGCTGACCCCGGCCTGGGCGTACGCCCACTGCATCAGCCCGGAACAGTCGAATCCGGCGGGCCCGTTGGCCCCCCAGATGTACGGGCGGCCCAGTGCCTGCCGGACCGCCGCGACGGCCACCGCCGCGCGTGCGGAGCCGGCCGGCAGATCGGCCGTCGCCGGGAACGCGTCGTCCCGGCCGGAGCGCGAGGCCCGCTCGAACTGCGCCCGGTCGGCGCCGGGCAGCGTGGCCAGCAGCTTCCTGGCCTCGGTGAGCTTGCGCTCGACGGTCCGTTTGTGCCGGGTGGCGGCCGCCCGGTTGCGCTCCAGTTCGGCCAGCGCACGGTCCGCCTCCGCCCGGGTCTGCGCGAGCCCGCGCTGGACCTGCTGGAGCTGCCGCAGCTCGGTGGCCTGAAGGTCGGTCAGGCGCTCCAGCGCGGCGGCCCGGTCGAGATAGCTGTCCGGGTCGGAGGAGAGCAAAAGGGCGAGCGAGGGGTCGATGCCGCCGGAACGGTACTGCGCGCTCGCCGCCGAACCCAGCACCGTGCGCATCCGGTTGACCTGTTCCTGGCCGCGGGCCGCCCGGTCCCGGGCCCGGTCGACCTCGCCGCGCAGCCGGTCGGCGTTCTCACCGGCCTTGTTGTACTGCTCGGTGGCCCGCTCGGCCTGGGTGTACAGCAGGTCGATGCGGGCCTTGGCGGCCCGGGGCGCGTCCTGCGGGTCGGCGTTCGCGGTGGCCGCCCCGAGGGTGGCGGCGGCGGTCGCCGCCGCGGCCGACAGAACGGTGGCCCGGACGCTCGGACTGAGGCCGGGCTGTGTGGAACGGCGATGGGACACCACAGGACGCCGCACTCCCTTCCGCTGTACGCAGACGCGCGCAGCCCCTGCCGCCCGGGGCGGGCGGACCGACGACGGGGAGCCGCACAGCAGGCAGACAGTAGTCGGACGATCACGGAGCGGCGAACGGCCGCGCCGGGCGAAAGGCAAAAGAAACGGCGACGCCCCGCCGGTGACCTGTGGTCTCCGGCGGGGCGGACGATCTGCGCGGGCGCGGGAATTCGCCCGTTCGGGCATCGTCAGCCGACGCGCACGCCGAACTGGAAGCTGCCGATGGTGTCCATCGACTCGAAGCGGACGACCGTGCCCGGGTACGGGGCGTGCAGGAGGGTGTTGTTGCCCGCGTAGAGCCCCACGTGCGAGGTGTTGTTGAAGAAGACCAGGTCACCCGGCTTCAGCTCGCTGCGCCCGATGTGGACACCGTCGTTGACCTGGGTGTAAGTGACCCGGGAGATCTGGACGTTGGCCTGGGCGTAGGCCCATTGGGTCAGCCCGGAGCAGTCGAAGGCGCTGGGGCCGGTGCCGCCCGATCGGTACGGCTTGCCCACCTGGGTCTTGGCGGCGTTCAGGGCGGCGGCACCCCAGGCGGAGGCGGGGGCCTCGTTGCCCAGTTTGACGCGGTCGCCCGCGGAGCGGCTGGCACGCTGCTGCTCCTCGCGTATCTTCGCGCGCTCGGCTTCGGTCATCGAGTTGAGCAGGCGCTGCGCCTCGGCCAGCTTGTTCTGGAGCTTCTTCTTCTTCTCGCCGAGCGTCTTGCGTACGTCCGCGAGGTCGCCGAGCTTGTCCTGGGCCTCCTTGCGTTGCTGCGCGAGGACCCGCTGCTTCTCCTGGATCTTCCCCAGGGTCTCGGTCTGCTTGGCCGTCAACTGGTCGAGGGCGGAGGCCTCGTCGAGGAAGGTGTCCGGGTTGGACGAGAGGAAGAGCTGCACCGACGGGTCGATGCCACCGGAGCGGTACTGCGCCGCGGCGAGCGAACCGAGGCCGTTGCGGAGCGTGTTGATCTCCTGCTGGCCGCGGGCCACCTTGTCCTGCAGCGCGCTGACTTCCTTCTCCAGCTTCTGCTGCTTCTCCTTGGCGCCGTAGTACTGCTCGTTGGCGTCGCCCGCGTCATGGCTGAGTTTCTCGACCTTCGCCTTGACCTCGTCCTTGGAGGGCTTCGGGTCGGCGTGGGCCGCCTGGGAGGACAGGGCTACGGCCGCGGCTGCGGTCGCGGTGAGCACGGTCACACGGGCGCGGCTCGGCTGCTTGGGACGACGGTGGGACGCCACGGAGGCGAGCTCCTTCTTCCTCGAGCCGCCTACCGGGCTGTGGGGGATGCGAATCCCCGGCTCCGTGCATGTCACGGACTCGGCGGTGCCTTCACCGTCACCCCGGATGGGTGATCAACCGTGCGAAGGTTCGAGGCCTGACCCTAGTGACCAACTTGTGATCAGTTCAAATCCTCACCCGAAAATTATCGTCGCGGGCCGCACTTCTTTACCCACGACACACGGGGCGTAGCGGCGACCTGACGGTCCGTTCCCTGATTTCCGCCGAGACCCGGCAAGTGCCACTAGACGCGTGAAAGGCGCTTCAGGAGCAAGGCGGACGCAACGGGCCTGGCGCCCGACTTCGCCACTCCGTCGGCGACTTCACGGTCGGTGGAGACCACCACGACGGGCCTGCCCGGAGGTTCGGCACGCGCCAGCTGACGGATGAGCTCGTCGGCGGTCACCCCTGGCTTGCTGAACAGCACCCGGACGCCGCGGGGCGGTGCGAGCAGCACCGGGGCCGCCAGCTCGGCCCCGTCGAAGACACAGGTCATCTCGGCGCCGGTCTGCGCCGCGAGCACCGAGAGCCCGCCCAGCAGCCTCAACCGCTGCTTCTCCAGCGGCAGCTGCGGATAGCCGGTCTTGGTGACGTTGTAGCCGTCGACGATCAGATGCGCCTGCGGCAGCGCGAGCAGCTGGTCGAGCAGGGCCGGGTCGGTCTCCGAAAGGGCCCTGGCGGCAATGTCCTTGGGCGACATCCGGCCCGGCTCGACCGCGTCGACGCTGTCGGCGGGGCGGATCGAGGCGGGCGGCAGGGCCAGTTCGCGGCGGAGCCCGCTCGCCGCGTCGAGCACCGTGTCCAGCAGCAGCCGCAGCCGCATGTCCTCGACCGAGCGGCCCTCCCTGGCGGCCCGGCGGCCCGCCTCCACGGACGCCTCGGCCTCCCCGAGCCGCGCCTTGAGCCGACGGCTCTCGCTCTCGGCCGCGGAGACCTGGGCGGCCGCCTCGGACCGTACCGCGTCGGTCTCGGCCCGGCTGCGGCGCAGCGCCGCCTCGCCGCGCCTGACCTCGTTGACGGCGCTGCGCAGCTTGCGCTGAAGGGATTCGGCCTCCTTGCGGGCCGCCTCCAGCTCGCCGCGCAGCCGCTCCGTCTCGCTCTTCGTCTGCGAGCGGGCCCGGACGAGCTCCTCGCGCAGCCGGTCCAGCTCGCGGCGGCTCTCCTCGTCGGCACGCTCGGCGTCGGCGCGCTGGGCCTCCTCGCCCGCGGCGGCGACCAGCTTCACCCAGCCCGCCGGGCGCAGCACATAGGCCGCCGCGGCCACGTCGACGGGGTCGGCGGCGGCGGGCGGAGCACCGGCCTCCAGGGCGGCGGCCAGCTCCGGCTGCTCCTCCCTGAGCCGCTCACCGATGCGCTGCCGGAACAGGGCGTCGCCCTCCAGGGCGGCCGCCATCGCGTTCCCGGCGAACTTGGCTCGCCGGGTCGGGGTGAAGCGGGCGTACTGCCGCAGCTGGGCGGGGAGTTCGGTGACCGTCAGGCCACCGAACGCATCCGAGACCAGCGCGACGACCCGCCGCCGTACACTTTCGGGCAGCGGGCGGTCGAGCGCCTCGACGGCGTCGCCGGCCGCCTCGGCCGACTCGGCGCCGTTATCGGGCTGCTCCACCATCCGTCACCCCAAATGTCTGTGGGCGCGGCTCCGTCAGGAGTCGGCACCCGGCCTGTCCACCAGTTCGATCTGGTCCACCGCGTTGCACCAACGGCAACGCACCGACTCGATGGTCTCACTGACCACCTCGCGCTCCTCCACGCTGGACTCACCGGCCAGGTCGAGATGGACATATTCGACGACCTTCGAGGAGCGCGTCACGTCGAAGCGTGTGAGATTGCCGCAGAGCGTGCAGCGCCAGCGAGTCCCGTCGGTCGGCTGGGGAACCGTCGTCATCGTTGCGTCCTCTTTCGTCGAGCCTCGTGCTGCCTTGCCTTCAAGGATCTCGCGGTGCGCCGTCGAACTGCGGATGTCCTGCCGTAACCCTACGGCCTTGCCGCGTCCCCCCGACACGGCGAGGCGGTCTGTCCCGTTCCCTCCGCTTGCGTCATGCTCTGTTCATGATCGATCGGCGAGCTGTGACCGGCAGGCTGACCGGCGGACTGCTACGGACGGTCACCGGGGACGGGCCGCTGGTGACCCATGCCCTGATCACGGTCTGCGTCCTGGTCTTCGTGATCAGCCCGCTGTCCGGCCTCGCCCCGGTGCCCGGAACCGCCGACGCCCTGCTCGCCGCCCAGGCCGGGTACTTCGAACGCTGGGGCGTGATCCCCAGCGAGCTGTGGGACGGCTCCGCGCGCGCCCTGCTCACCCCGCTCACCGCCCTGTTCGTGCACGGCAGCTGGCTGCACCTGCTCGGCAACGTGCTCTTCCTGTACGTCTTCGGGGCGATGACCGAGGAGCGCATGGGCCGGGCCGGGTTCACCTTCTTCTACGTCATCTGCGGCTATCTCGCCCTGGTGGCCTACGCTGCCGCCCACGCCGCCTCCGACCAGACGCTGGTGGGCGCGTCGGGGGCGATCTCGGCGGTGCTCGGGGCGTTTCTGTACCTGTTCCCCAGGGCCCGGGTCACCAGCCTGTTCCCGTTCCTCTTCTTCCTGCCGCTGCGCTTCCCCGCCTGGATCGTGCTGGTCTTCTGGTTCGTCCTGCAGTGGCTGGCGTTCCGGGGCGCGGGCGACGGGGGGCCGGGGGTGGCCTATCTGGCCCACGTGGTGGGCTTCGCCCTGGGCTTCGTCTACGCCTGGGGGCGTTTCCGGCGTACGGATAGAGTGAAGACACCAGCCGCGGCCACCGAGGGAGAAAGCCAGCCGTGATCACCGCGATCGTGCTCATCAAAACCAGCGTGGACCGGATTCCCGAGATCGCCGAGGCCATCGCGGCGCTGGACAGCGTCAGCGAGGTCTTCTCGGTCACCGGTACGTACGACCTGATCGCCATGGTCCGGGTGGCCAAGCACGACGACCTGGCCGACGTCATCCCCGGCCGGATCAGCAAGATCCCCGGCGTCGAGGCCACCGACACGCATGTGGCGTTCCGTACCTACTCGCAGCACGACCTGGAGGCCGCCTTCGCCATCGGCCTCGACGCGTAGGGCCGTTTCTTCACTGCGCGACACTTCGGCGGGGGACGGGCCGGGCCGGCCGTCCTCCGCCGAAGTGCTGTGTGCCCGTCAGAGCTGCGCCGCGCCCCGGTCCGGAACGCAGCGGCCGTCCTCGGTGCGGTACTTCCACCGGGCACCCTTGCTCACCAGCTCCCTGACCGCGCGGACGAATCGCTCGATGTGCTCGTCCGGCGTACCGGCGCCGAAGCTCACCCTGATCGCGTTGAGCGAGGGGGTCCCCCCGGTCGAGTCCGCCCGGGACCGAGGAAGCTCCCCCGGCCCGGCCTCCTGCGCGCCGCACTCGCCGACCTCCTGCGGGTCGCTGCCCAGCAGGGTGCGGACCAGCGGGTGGGCGCAGAAGAGTCCGTCGCGGACCCCGATGCCGTACTCGGCGGAGAGCGCGGCGGCGAAGTGCGAGCTGTTCCAGCCCTCCACCACGAAGGAGATGACGCCGACCCGCGGGGCGTCGTCGCCGAACAGTGAGAGCACCTTGACCTCGGGGATGTCGGCGAGGTCGGCCCGGACCGTGCTCACGAGGTGCTGCTCCCGGGCGACCAGGCCGTCGAAGCCCGCCTCGGTGAGCGCCTTGCATGCGGAGGCGATGGAGTACACGCCGATGACGTTGGGGGAACCGGCCTCGTGGCGGGCGGCGGAGGAGTGCCACTCGACGTCCACGCCGCCGTCGGTGCGGCGGGCCACCTTGCGCGAGGCGCCGCCGCCCGCGAGGTAGGGCTCGGCCTCCTGGAGCCAGTCGGCCCGGCCGGCCAGGACACCCGAGCCGAAGGGCGCGTACAGCTTGTGTCCGGAGAAGGCGACCCAGTCGACGTCCAGATCGGCGATGTCGACGGGGTGGTGCGGGGCGAGCTGCGCCGCGTCCAGCACGATCCGGGCACCGTGCGCGTGTGCCGCGGCGGCCAGCTCCTTCACCGGCCACAGCTCACCGGTGACGTTGGAAGCGCCGGTGACACAGACCAGCGCGGGGCCGTGGGGCTCGCGGTCGGCGAGCGCGCGTTCCAGTGTCCCGACGGCCTGGGCGGGGGTGCGCGGGGCATTCAGGTAGGTCACCCGGGCATCGCGCCACGGCAGCAGCGAGGCGTGGTGCTCGGTCTCGTACACGAAGACCTGGCAGTCGGCCGGGACGACCGCGGCCAGCAGGTTCAGCGAGTCGGTGGTCGAGCGGGTGAAGATCACCTGGTCGTCGGCGCGGCAGCCGAGGAACTCCGCGACGGTCGCGCGGCTGTTCTCGAAGAGGTCCGTCGAGAGCTGCGAGAGGTACCCGGCCCCGCGGTGGACACTGCCGTAGTACGGGGCGTACGCGGCGACGTCGTCCCAGACGCGCTGGAGGGCGGGGGCGCTGGCGGCGTAGTCGAGAGCTGCGTAGGTGACCTCACCACCCGTGACCAGCGGAACTGTCACATCCTTGCCCAGAACCGGCAGCGGGGGACAAAGCGACTGGTCGGCGGCAGCAGTGAAGGCAGACATGGCGAACTCCCGTAAGAGGCAGGCGAATTGCATGCGCCGACGCATACGCGGCAGCACAGCGGAAAAAGAGAAAAGGGGTGTGCGGAGGAGGGCTGACAGCCCTATCGCATTCGCGTGCTCACAAGAGACTCCCTAGGGACCAGGACCCCGGGGGCTGGCATTCACAGATGCCGCAGGGCCCGCGCTTGCCGCAGACCTCGCTGCCTACGGCCTGGTCTTCACCCGGGGCACCCCGCCACGGACGGAGGGTTGCCGGACAGCGGGCCGGGGCCGTAGTCGCTGTCACTCATGACCTGCGCAGCATCTTGCCATACGTACGAAGGCGCGCAACGCGCAGTCCGTGATCCGGACTGCGCGTTGCGCCCGATGTGTGCCTGTCTCAGGCGTTGCTGGCCGCCACCCAGCGCTCCAGCGCGCGTGTCGCCGCCCCGGAGTCGATGGACTCGGCGGCCTTCGCCATCCCGGCCGCGAGCTGCTCGTTCAGCGTGCCGTCCGCCGCGTCCAAGGCCACCAGCGCCGCCGCCGAGTTGAGCAGCACGGCATCGCGCACCGGCCCCCGTTCGCCGGCCAGCACCCGGCGGGCCACAT
This sequence comes from Streptomyces sp. NPDC001880, assembly GCF_053594575.1. Classification (NCBI taxonomy): domain Bacteria; kingdom Bacillati; phylum Actinomycetota; class Actinomycetes; order Kitasatosporales; family Streptomycetaceae; genus Streptomyces; species Streptomyces sp. NPDC001880. The sequence goes on along the minus strand of NZ_JBSFET010000021.1, from coordinate 61,677 downwards.
CGGCGTTGTACGAGGCTTCCGCACCGCGCAGGGCCTGCAGGGGCACCAGCTCCAGGCCGATGTCGCGCGGGTCGAACGTCTCCTCGCGCACCGCCCCGTCCCGGACCACCCAGACCCGCGAGGTCGCGGTCGTCGTCAGCTCGTCCAGACCGTCGTCGCCGCGGAAGACCAACGCCGAATTTCCGCGCTCGGCGAGGACACCGGCAACGATGGGCGCCATCTTCAGGTCGGCCACGCCGACGGCCTGGGAGCGCACTCGGGCCGGATTGGTGAGCGGCCCGAGGATGTTGAACGTGGTCGGCGCGCCGAGCTCCTTGCGGGCCCTGGCGACGTAGCGCAGGGAGGGGTGGAACTTCACCGCGAAGCAGAAGGTGATGCCCGCCTCCTCGGCGACCTCGACCACCCGCTGCGCGGAGAGATCCAGATTGACGCCGAGCTTCTCCAGCACGTCGGAGGAGCCGCTCGCCGACGAGGAGGCGCGATTGCCGTGCTTGACGACCTTGGCGCCGGTGCCGGCGATGACGATCGCCGACATGGTGGAGATGTTGACGGTCTTGGCGAGGTCGCCGCCGGTGCCGACGATGTCGACCGTGCGACCGGGCACGTGGATGGTGTTGGCGTGCTCGTACATCGCCCGTACCAGGCCGGACACCTCGTCGATCGTCTCGCCCTTGGCCCGCAGGGCCACCGCGAATCCGGCGATCTGCACATCGGTCGCCTCGCCGCTCATGATGCGGTCCATCGCCCACGCGGTGTCGTCGGCGGTGAGGTTCTCGCCGCGCAGCAGGGGATTCAGCACGCCGGGCCAGGTACGGTCCGCCACGCTGTCGCCGCCGATCGGGGTCACAACGTTCATGGTCCGCTCCTGGGTCCACAGCCGGTAGAAAAGGGATCACCTCCACCCTATCGAGCGCCGGGGACAGCGAAGAGCCCCGTCCATCGGATGGACGGGGCTCCTGCTGTGGCGATCAGTTCAGGCGATCAGTGGTGACCGTGGCCGCTGGTGATCTCCTTGTATTCCTCGACGGTGGGCTTGGCGATCTGGTTGTTCTCGCCGTAGTAGCCCTTGCTGAGCCGGGCCCGCAGCTTCTGCAGGGCCGACACCTTGCGCTCGACACCGTTCTCGTCGACCGTCGGGCCGATCTCGACCGGCTTGTACTGCTCGTGCGCGGTGAGCGTGTGCAGCTGCTCGGGACCGAGCGGCTCGTGGATCTCGACGAACTCACCGTGCGGCAGGCGCTTGATGATGCCGGACTCGCGCCCGTGCAGCACCTTCTCCTTGTCGCGGCGCTGGAGGCCGAGGCAGATCCGCCGGGTGACGATGAACGCGATGACCGGGCCGACGAAGATGAAGATCCGGACGAACCAGGAAATGGCGTTGATCGACAGGTGGAAGTGCGTGGCCCACAGGTCGTTGCCACCACCGATGAAGACGATGACGTACTCGGTGATCCAGGCGACACCGAAGGCCGTCCGGGTCGGCGCGTTGCGCGGGCGGTCCAGGATGTGGTGCTCGCGCTTGTCGCCGGTGATCCAGGACTCGACGAACGGGTAGACCGCGATGATCGCGAGTACCAGTCCGAAGGCCATCAGCGGGATGAACACGCCCAGGACCAGCGTGTGGCCCCAGAGGTTGATCTCCCAGCCAGGCATCACTCGGATCAGACCCTCGGCGAAGCCCATGTACCAGTCTGGTTGGGCGCCGGTGGACACCTGGTCCGCGCGGTACGGGCCGATGTTCCAGATCGGGTTGATCGTGGCGATCGCCGCGATGATCGCGATGATGCCGAAGACCAGGAAGAAGAAGCCGCCGGCCTTCGCCATGTACACCGGCAGCAGCGGCATGCCGACGACGTTCTTGTTGGTGCGGCCGGGACCCGCGAACTGCGTGTGCTTGTGGTAGAAGACCAGGATCAGGTGCGCCACCAGCAGACCGAGCATGATGCCCGGCAGCAGCAGGATGTGGATCGAGTAGAACCGGGCGACGAAGTCGTGACCGGGGAACTCCCCGCCGAACAGGAACATCGAGATGTACGTGCCGACGATCGGCATCGACAGGATCGCGCCCTGGGTGAAGCGGACACCCGTACCGGACAGCAGGTCGTCCGGGAGCGAGTAGCCGGTGAAGCCGGTGAACATGCCCAGCACGAACAGCAGGAAGCCGAACAGCCAGTTGATCTCACGCGGCTTGCGGAACGCACCCGTGAAGAAGACGCGCATCATGTGCACGAACATGCCGGCCAGGAAGATCAGCGCGGCCCAGTGGTGGATCTGGCGAACCAGCAGACCACCGCGGACGTCGAAGCTGATGTCCAGCGTCGAGGCGTAGGCCTCGGACATCCGGATGCCCTGCATCGGCTCGTACGAGCCGTGGTACACGACCTCGTTCATGCTCGGCTGGAAGAACAGCGTCAGATACACACCCGTGAGGATGATGATGATGAAGCTGTAGAGGGCGATCTCACCGAGCATGAAGGACCAGTGGTCCGGGAAGATCTTGCGCATGTTGGCCTTGGCCAGGGAGTAGATCCCGAGTCGGCCGTCCGCCCAGTCGGCCACCCGCTCACCGGCGGGCGCCTTGCGCTGTGTGTCGGTCGCAGTACTCATCCGCGCTCCCAGAATGCAGGACCGACGGGCTCTTCGAAGTCACCGAGCGCCTCGAGGTTGCCCTCGCTGTTCACACCGATCCGCAGCTGCGGAAGGGCGTGGCCGGCCGGACCGAAGATGACGCGGGCGCCGTCGGAGAGGTCGAAGGTGGACTGGTGGCACGGGCAGAGCACGTGGTGCGTCTGCTGCTCGTACAGGCTGATCGGGCAGCCGACGTGGGTGCAGATCTTGGAGAAGGCCACGATTCCCTCGTGCGCCCACTCGCGCTCGCGCTTGTCCTTGATGTTCTCAGGCTCGATGCGGATGATCATCAGCGCGGCCTTGGCGATCTGGTTCTGGAAGTCGTGAGCGTCCTCCTTCAGGCCCTCGGGCATGGCGAAGGTCAGCGAACCGACGGTGACGTCCTCGGGACGCAGCGGCTCCATCGTGTTCATGTTGATGAGCTGCTTGCCCTTGGCCCACAGGGTGGTGCGGAGCTTCTTCTCCGGCAGCGGACCGAGGTCGCGCAGCAGCACCACACCGGAGAGCGGCACCAGGGCAAGCGCGCCGAACATGGTGTTGCGGATCAGCTTGCGCCGTCCGAACGCGGACTCCTCGGCACCTGCCGCGAAGTCCGCCAGGACCTTCGCCTTGACCTCGGGCGTCGCCTCGATGGGGTGCCGGTCGTCGGCGACCTCCACGTCGGACATCAGCGTGCGCGCCCAGTGGACGGCGCCGGCGCCGATCGCGAAGAGGGCCACGCCCAGGGTCAGACCCAGGGAGAAGTTGAGCGCGCTCACGTGGCCGAAGGGCCAGATGTACACGATCTTGTCGACCGGGAAGATGACGTACGAGGCGATGAAGCCGATCGTCGCCAGCATGGACAGCGTGAACATGAACGCGACGGCGCGCTCGGAGCGCTTCGCGGCCCGTTCGTCGATGTCCTGGATGCGCGGCTTGTGGGCCGGCAGCCCCGGGTCGGCGAACGGGTCGTCCGCGACCTCTACCGCGCCGTGCGCGGGGGCCTGCTCGGCGGGCAGGTTCTCTTCTGGAATCTCTTGGCTACTCATGACTTCTTGGCCTTAGCGGTGTGGGCCGCGACCCAAATGGCAACTGCGATCAGTGCGCCGAGCCCGAAGATCCAGGCGAACAGCCCCTCGCTGACCGGCCCGAGGCCGCCCAGCTGCAGACCACCCGGGTTCTCCGACTGACCGCTGTTGACGGTCTGGATGTACGCGATGATGTCCCGCTTCTCCTGCTCGGGCATCGTCGTGTCCGGGAAGGACGGCATGCTCTGCGGGCCGGTCTGCATGGCCTCGTAGATGTGCTTCGGGTCCACGTCTTCAAGGCTGGGCGCGTACTTGCCATTCGTCAGCGCGCCGCCCTCGCCGGTGAAGTTGTGGCACTGCGCGCAGTTGGTACGGAACAGATCGCCACCCTTGGCGATGTCCGCACCCTCAGGGCTGACCTGGCTCTTGTTCGGAGTGATCGGGCCGGCGCCGAGCGACGCGACGTATGCCGCGAGCTGGTCGATCTGCGCCTGGCTGTAGATGACCTTCTTCTTCGGCACCTGGGCGCCGGGCTGCTGCGCCGGCATACGGCCCGTACCGACCTGGAAGTCAACGGCGGCGGAGCCCACGCCGACCAGGCTCGGCCCGTCGGTGGTGCCCTGACCGCCGGTTCCGTGGCAGCTGGCGCAACCGACGGAGTACAGCTTCTTGCCCTCATCGATGGCGAGGGACTGGGCGGTTTCGTCGGCCTGCGCCTTACTCGCGGGCGCAAACGCGGCGTACAGCCCCCCAGTGGCCGCCAGCGCGAGGAGTAGTACGACGACCGCCGCCAACGGATGGCGTCGTCGTGCGGAGAGCTTTTTCACGGATTACCCCGGTGTCAGGATCTTCTGCGTCGATGCTGGATGTGGTTCGGGTTCGAACCCGGTTACTTGATCATGTAGATCGTGGCGAAGAGGCCGATCCACACGACATCGACGAAGTGCCAGTAATAGGACACGACGATGGCGGAGGTCGCCTGTTCGTGGGTGAACCTCTTGGCTGCGTACGTCCTGCCCAGAACGAGCAGGAAGGCGATGAGACCGCCTGTCACGTGCAGACCGTGGAAGCCGGTGGTCAGGTAGAACACCGAGCCGTACGGGTCGGAGGACAGCGTGAGACCCGCTTCCTTGACCAGCTCGGTGTACTCGAGGACCTGACCTCCGATAAAGATCGAGCCCATCACGAAAGTGATAATGAACCAGGTGCGGAGCTTCTTCACATCACCCCGCTCCGCGGCGAAGACGCCGAGCTGGCAGGTGAGTGAGGAGAGCACCAGGATCGTGGTGTTCGTCGCCGAGAACGGGAAGTTCAGGTGCTCGGCCATCTCCTTCCAGTGATCCGGTCCCGTCACCGATCGCAGGGTGAAGTACATCGCAAAGAGGGCCGCGAAGAACATCAGCTCGGAACTCAACCAGATGATGGTTCCGACGCTGGTGAGGTTCGGTCGATTGACCGACGGGTGCGCGTGCCCGGTTTCTACTGTCGTTGCTGTCGCCACGACCGACATTATGTCGGTCGCTTATCCCGCCCTCACCCCGGGGGGTGCCGTTCGGTGTGTCAGGCGGGTGTGTCCTCCCCGAACGGCCCATGGAAGCACTGTCCCGAGCAGTGCTGACTGGCCGTCGGGCGGAGTACGATCCGCGCATCGGTTCATGCCCGGAAAGCCCCGAAGACACAGATGTCACGGAGGAACAATGCAGCCGACCGCCACGGTCCTGGTCTACAGCGACGACGCCAACACCCGTGAGCAGGTGAGGCTGGCAGCCGGGCACAGGCCCGCGGCTGATGTGCCACCGGTGGAATTCCTGGAATGCGCCACCCTGCCCGCCGTCCTGGAGGCGCTGGACCGCGGCGGCGTCGACGTCTGCGTGCTGGACGGCGAGACGGCGCCTGCGGGCGGCATGGGCGTCTGCCGGCAGATCAAGGACGAGATCTTCCGCTGCCCGCCGGTGCTGCTGCTGATCGGGCGTCCGCAGGACGCCTGGCTGGCCACCTGGAGCCGTGCGGACGCCGCGGTGACCCTGCCGGTCGAACCGGTCGAGTTCGCGGACGCCCTGGCCGCCCTGCTGCGCAGCAGGGACTGCGTGAACGCCTGAGCCCCGCCGCGGCCCCGCCCGCGGTTCCGCTGAGGGGCAGCGCACTCCCCCGGTCCGGTCAGACCTCGGGACGCAGTCGCGCCGCCTGGATCGTGTCCGTACGGTCCGGGGTGGTGTTCTTCTGCAGGGCGCTGCCCTTCAGCCATTTGGCCCAGGACAGGTTCCAGTCCCCGTAGCCGTTGTCGAACGGCGTCATCGTCTCGCCCTGGCTGCCCACGACCGTGACGATGTCGCCCGGCCGCACGGTGTTGTAGAACCATTCGGCCTGGCCGGTGCTCATGCCCGTACAGCCGTGGCTGACGTTCGCGTACCCCTGCGAGCCGGTGGACCAGGGGGCGGCGTGCACGTATTCACCGCTCCAGGTGACGCGCGTCGCGTAGTAGACCATCAGGTCGTACGAGTCGGAGGAGCCCTCCGCGATGCCGATCGTCTCCCCGCGCATACGTACGTTGTACTCCTTGCTCAGCACGACCTTGACGCCGTTTCGGGTGGAGAAGCCGGGCTTGCCGGTGGTGACCGGAATGGCCTTGATCACTTTTCCGTTGCGCTTGACCGTCATCGTGTGCGCCGCGGCGTCCGTGATGGCCTCGATGCGATCACCCGTGGTGAGCCTCAGGGGCTTCGTGGGGGCGCCGTAGAGGCCGTCGGTGACCTTCACCCCGGCCAGGCCGCTGGTGACGTCGATGGTGGCCCTGGCGGGCCAGTAGTCCTTGGGGCGGTAGTGCAGGGTCTTGTCGTCGACCCAGTACCAGGAGCCGGTCACGGCGGGGGTCGAGCGGACCCTGAGGGCGCGCTCGACGTTGGCCCTGGACGCCTTGTCCTTGACCGGAGCGCTGAGTTCCGCCGTGATGGGCTGTCCGACGCCGTACGTGCCCGCCTGAGGGCCGAAGGCGACCTTCAGGAGCTTCTTGGCGGAGGTGGTTCCGAAGGAGAGCGTACGGCTGCCCGGGGCGCCGTCGTCGTCCTCCGTGCTGACCCGGACGGTGTACCGGGTGCCGGCGGCGAGCGGGAGCAAGGAGTGCCACCGCTTCCCGTCGGCGTCGAGCTCGCCCGCCAGGTGGCGGCCGGTCGTGTCGACGGCCGACACGTCCGTGATCCGGCCGTCGTCGCCGTTGACGGTGACCTCCAGCGGCTTGCCGGGGTCGACCTTCTCGTCACCGTCGGATGCGTTGGAGGAGATCTCGTCCACCGCGTCGTACGGCTTCTCCGCGAGCGGATGGCCGCCGGACCCGCCACAGGCGGTCACACCTGCGACCAGGGTCACGACCAGCAGAGTGCAGCCCACTGCGGGGCGGATGCTCGGCGTGTGGTTCATGGACCCACGCTATGGAGGTTCGCCCGTACCGGCGCGCGGTGTGCATGCGAACGGGGGACCCGCACTCCTCTCGGTGGAGAAGTGCGGGCCCCCCGTTCAGGTGGAGCGGTGACGCTGTGTCACTGGGTGCGGTTCTCACCGCGGTAGTACTCGAAGACCCAGCCGAACAGGCCGATCAGGATCATCGGGGCCGAGAAGTAAAGCAGCCACCAGCCGAAGATGACGCCCATGAAGGCCAGGGCACCGCCGACGGCCAGCGAGAGCGGCTGCCAGCTGTGCGGGGAGAAGAACCCCACCTCGCCGGCCTCGTCCGCGACATCGGCCTCCTTGTTGTCCTGCGCCATGGCGTCGACCCGCCGGGCCGTGAAGGCCAGGTAGAAGCCGATCATGACGCTCAGCCCGAAGGCCAGGACGAGTGCGGTGGTACCGGCCGGCTCCTTCGACCACACGCCGTACGTGATGGCGATGACGAGGATGAAGACGCTCAGCCAGATGAACATCTTGCCCTGGATCTTCACTTGCCGGCCTCCTTGCCACCAGCGAGGGCCTTGTCATCCTCGGAGTGGTGCTCCAGCTGTTCGAGCGCCGAGATCTCCGGGTGGTGCAGGTCGAAGGCCGGGGATTCGGAACGGATCCGCGGCAGGGTGAGGAAGTTGTGCCGCGGCGGCGGGCAGGAGGTCGCCCACTCCAGCGAACGGCCGTAGCCCCACGGGTCGTCGACCTCGATCTTCTTGCCGTACTTGGCGGTCTTCCACACGTTGTAGAAGAACGGCAGCATCGACAGACCGAGCAGGAACGAGGAGATCGTCGAGATCGTGTTCAGCGCGGTGAAGCCGTCCGCGGCGAGGTAGTCCGCGTATCGACGCGGCATGCCCTCGGCACCCAGCCAGTGCTGCACCAGGAACGTGCCGTGGAAGCCCACGAACAGCGTCCAGAACGTGATCTTGCCGAGCCGCTCGTCCAGCATCTTGCCGGTGAACTTCGGCCACCAGAAGTGGAATCCGGAGAACATCGCGAAGACCACGGTGCCGAAGATGACGTAGTGGAAGTGCGCGACGACGAAGTACGAGTCCGAGACGTGGAAGTCCAGCGGGGGCGACGCGAGGATCACGCCGGTCAGACCACCGAAGGTGAAGGTGATCAGGAAGCCGATGGCCCAGAGCATCGGTGTCTCGAACGACAGCGATCCCTTCCACATCGTGCCGATCCAGTTGAAGAACTTCACACCGGTTGGCACCGCGATGAGGAATGTCATGAACGAGAAGAATGGCAGGAGCACACCGCCCGTGACGTACATGTGGTGCGCCCACACGGTCACGGAGAGGCCCGCGATGGCGATCGTCGCGCTGATCAGACCGATGTATCCGAACATCGGCTTCCGGCTGAACACCGGAATCACCTCGGAAATGATTCCGAAGAATGGAAGGGCGATGATGTACACCTCTGGATGGCCGAAGAACCAGAAGAGGTGCTGCCAGAGCAATGCGCCGCCATTGGCAGCGTCGAAGATATGCGCACCGAATTTACGGTCCGCCTCCAGTGCGAAGAGCGCGGCGGCGAGAACCGGGAAGGCCAGCAGGACCAGCACACCGGTCAGCAGGACGTTCCAGACGAAGATCGGCATGCGGAACATCGTCATGCCGGGAGCGCGCATGCAGATGATCGTGGTGATGAAGTTGACCGAACCGAGGATCGTGCCGAAGCCGGAGAAGGCCAGACCCATGATCCACATGTCGGCGCCGATACCCGGCGACCGGACCGCGTCCGAGAGCGGGGAGTAGGCGAACCAGCCGAAGTCCGCCGCACCCTGAGGGGTGAGGAAGCCGGCCACCGCGATGAGCGAACCGAAGAGGTACAGCCAGTACGCGAACATGTTCAGCCGCGGGAACGCCACGTCGGGCGCGCCGATCTGCAACGGCATGATCCAGTTCGCGAATCCGGCGAACAGCGGCGTCGCGAACATCAGCAGCATGATCGTGCCGTGCATCGTGAACGCCTGGTTGAACTGCTCGTTCGACATGATCTGCGTGCCGGGACGGGCCAGTTCGGCGCGCATGAAGAGCGCCATCAGACCGCCGATGCAGAAGAACGCGAACGATGTGACCAGGTACATCGTGCCGATCGTCTTGTGGTCAGTGGTGGTCAGCCACTTGACGACGATGTTTCCCGGCTTCTTGCGCCGGACCGGCAGCTCGTCCTCGTACGAGTCGTCTGCTGCCGCGGCACCCTGAGGTTCGTTGAGGATGCTCACAGTTTGTTCGTCTCCGCATTCCTGGCCGGGTCAGTCTGCTCGATGCCGGCCGGCACGTAGCCCGTCTGGCCCTTCTTCGCCAGCTCCTCCAGGTGCGCCTGGTAGCGCTCCGGGGAGACGACCTTGACGTTGAAGAGCATCCGGGAGTGGTCGACGCCGCAGAGCTCGGCGCACTTGCCCATGAAGGTGCCCTCCTGGTTCGGAGTCACCTCGAAGGCGTTGGTGTGGCCCGGAATGACGTCCTGCTTCATGAGGAACGGCACCACCCAGAAGGAGTGGATGACGTCACGCGAAGTCAGCACGAAACGGACCGTCTCGCCCTTCGGCAGCCACAGGGTCGGACCCGGGTTGCCGTTCTGCGGGTTCCGCGTCCCCGGAACGCCGAAGTCGTAGACGCCCTCCGCTGCCTTCGGGAAGTCCTTCCGGTACCGGTTGGGGATGGCGTCGAGCTCCTTGGGGATCTCGTTGCCCGTGGCGGCCGAGCCGTCCACGTTCTCGATGTAGTTGAAGGCCCAGCTCCACTGGTAGCCGACCACGTTGACAGTGTGATCAGGCTTCTCGGAGAGCGAGAGGAGCTTCGATTCATCGCGCGCGGTGAAGTAGAACAACACCGAGACGATGATCAGAGGGACCACGGTGTACAGCGCCTCGATGGGCATGTTGTACCTGGTCTGCGGAGGAACCTCGACCTTGGTGCGGCTGCGCCTGTGGAAGAAGACGCTCCACAGGATCAGGCCCCAGACCAGCACGCCCGTGGCGAGCGCTGCCGCCCACGAGCCCTGCCAGAGGGAAAGGATCCGTGGTGCCTCTTCTGTTACCGGCGTGGGCATACCAAGGCGGGGGAAGTCCTCGTATGTGCAACCGGTGGCGGTCGCCAGGATCAGGCCCGCAGTCAGCACCTGCGGCAGCTTCCGCCGCATCGGGCGCCGCGACGAGCGGTCGGAGCCGTTGGGACTCACGTAGCGCCTTCCCGAGAGTCTCGCCCGCGCGGTCGGCGCGGCCGTCTTTCTGGTCGGTCGCCGCCCTGACGCGGGCAGGGGTTTGGATGTTTATGCGGACCAAACCCTACTGGACGCCATTTGGGGTCGCGCGGGGAGGGTGCCCAACGCGCCGTCCGACTCCCCGAAGGGGTGGAATACCGGCCTCCGAGAGCCATCTGACGCCCCCTCTCCCCGCCCTGCGGGCCGCCCGTCCCCGGGCCGGGGTCCGGCTCGGGCTAGCGTGGCCGCGTGCCCTACTTCGACACCGCATCCGCCGCCCCCCTGCACCCCGTCGCGCGCCAGGCCCTGCTTGCAGCGCTGGACGAGGGCTGGGCCGACCCGGCCAGGCTCCACCGCGAAGGGCGGCGGGCCCGGCTGCTGCTGGACGCCGCCCGGGAGGCCGCCGCCGAGGCCGTCGGCTGCCGGCCGGACGAGCTCACATTCACTCCTTCGGGGACCCGGGCGCTGCATTCGGGGATCTCCGGAGCTCTCGCCGGACGGCGGCGTGTCGGCCGCCATCTGGTCGTCTCCGCGGTCGAACACTCCTCGGTGCTCCATTCGGCGGCCGCCCATGAGGCGCAGGGCGGATCGGTCTTCGAGGTCCCGGTGGACCGGTCGGGGGCGGTGAGCGCGGCGGCGTACACGGACGCCCTGCGCGAGGACACCGCGCTGGCCTGTCTGCAGTCCGCCAATCACGAGGTCGGCACCGTGCAGCCGGTGGCCGCCGTCGCGGAGCTCTGCCGGGCGGCGGGGGTTCCGCTGCTGGTGGACGCCGCGCAGTCGCTGGGCCGGGAGCCGGTGCCGGACGGCTGGTCGCTGCTGACGGGCAGCGCCCACAAGTGGGGCGGGCCCTCGGGCGTCGGGCTGCTGGTGGTGCGCAAGGGGGTGCGGTTCGCCGTTCAAGGACCGGCCGACGAGCGGGAGTCGGGGCGGGCGGCGGGCTTCGAGAACATTCCGGCGATCGTCGCGGCGGCGGCGTCGCTGCGGGCGGTACGGGCCGAGGCCGCGGCGGAGTCCGTACGGCTGCGGGCCCTGGTGGACCGCATCAGGGCCTCGGTGCCGGAGCTCGTGCCCGATGTGGAGGTGGTCGGCGATCCGGTGCGGCGGCTGCCGCATCTGGTGACCTTCTCCTGTCTCTATGTCGACGGGGAGACACTGCTGCAGGAGCTGGACCGGGCGGGGTTCTCCGTGTCGTCCGGCTCCTCCTGCACCAGCAGCACGCTGACGCCGAGCCATGTGCTCAGGGCCATGGGGGTGCTGTCGGAGGGGAACGTACGGGTGTCGCTGCCGAACGGCACCGCCGAGGAGGACGTCGACCGGTTCCTGGAGGTGCTGCCCGAGGTGGTGGCCCAGGTGCGGCAGCGGCTGGGCGCGCCCGTCTCCGCGCCCCGGGAGGCCGCACCGGCCGCGTCCCTGGTGGTCGACGCGCTCGGGAAGCGCTGCCCGATCCCGGTGATCGAGCTCGCGAAGGTGATCGGGCAGGTGCCGGTGGGCGGGACGGTGACCGTGCTCTCCGACGACGAGGCGGCGCGTCTGGACATCCCGGCCTGGTGCGCGATGCGGGAGCAGGAGTACGTGGGCGAGGAGCCGGCGGACCGTGGCTCGGCCTATGTGGTCCGCCGGCTCGTCTGAGCCCGTCCGCCGGATCAGCCCAGGTGCGTGCGGACCTCGGCGGCGGCGTCGTGGCCGTACGCCTTGGTGAAGCGGTCCATGAAGTGGGCGCGGCGCAGGGTGTACTCCTGGGTGCCGACCGTCTCGATGACCAGGGTGGCCAGCATGCAGCCGACCTGGGCGGCGCGCTCCAGGCCGACGCCCCAGGCGAGGCCGGAGAGGAAACCGGCCCGGAAGGCGTCGCCGACGCCGGTCGGGTCGGCCTTGATCTCCTCCTCCGGGCAGCCGACCTCGATCGGCTCCTGGCCGGCGCGCTCGATGCGCACACCACGGGCGCCGAGGGTGGTGACCCGGTGGCCGACCCTGGCCAGGATCTCCTCGTCGGTCCAGCCGGTCTTGGACTCGATGAGCCCCTTCTCGTACTCGTTGGAGAAGAGGTAGGTGGCGCCGTCCAGGAGGGTTCGGATCTCGTCGCCGTCCATCCGGGCGATCTGCTGCGAGAAGTCCGCGGCGAACGGGATGCCCCGGGAGCGGCACTCCTCGGTGTGGCGGAGCATCCCCTCGGGGTCGTCGGCGCCGATCGAGACCAGGTCGAGGCCGCCGACCCGGTCGGCGACAGCCTTCAGCTCGATGAGCCGGGCCTCGCTCATCGCGCCGGTGTAGAAGGAGCCGATCTGGTTGTGGTCGGCATCCGTCGTGCAGACGAAGCGGGCGGTGTGCAGGACCTCGGAGATCCGGACCGACCCGGTGTCGACCCCATGTCGGTCGAGCCATGCGCGGTACTCGTCGAAGTCGGAGCCTGCGGCGCCGACCAGGATCGGCTCCGTGCCCAGCAGGCCCATGCCGAAGCAGATGTTGGCGGCGACACCGCCCCTGCGCACGTCGAGGTTGTCGACCAGGAAGGAGAGCGAGACCGTGTGCAGCTGATCCGCGACCAGCTGGTCGGCGAAACGGCCGGGGAAGGTCATGAGGTGATCGGTGGCGATGGAGCCGGTGACTGCGATTCGCACGGGGAAACTGCTCCTGCGGAGATCGGGGGGAACGGGTGGCTGTGTTCCCGGGGCGGCGTGACAGTTCACGCTACCGGTTCCCCGGACCGCCCTGAAGGGTAAAAACTACCCGATAGTAGGGCTTTCTTCCTGATGCCTGTGATGCCTACGGTGCGGATATGTCGAACAACATCGCCACGCGCGAGTCCGAGATCAGCCTGGCCGAGCTGCGCGGGGACTGCGCCCGGATGGCTCCGCACTGGGTGGCCCCCACGAAGTCTGCCCCCGTTCCGGTCGCGCCGTCCCGGATTCACGGGGTCACCGTGCCCGCCTCCTCCGCCCGGCTGGTCGACGCCATGTCCGACTACGGCGACTGAAAAACCCGAGGACCGGCACCCATCGCGCCTGACGCCCCGCGCGCAAAGCGTGCGGGAACCGCGCGTGCCGCTGCCCCGTCCCACCCTTGTCCCCGTTCCCGGGGGCGGGCGGACAGGCCGGGCGACGGCATGTGACGGCAATGCAGGCGAAGGAGCGAACCGGTGAGCACCGAGCGACCCGACAACGACGTGACCGGTCATCGGCGGCGTTCGCCGCTCGCCGTGGCCTCGGTGGCTGCAGCCGTACTGCTGGCCGGTGGCGGTGGCGCGTACTGGGCGGCGACCGCGGCGGACGGCGACGGCAGGTCCGACGGCGGCGCGGACAGCGGCGGGCGGCACACCCCGCCCCCGCTGGCCCTGGACGGACGGGCGGGCGCTCCGACGGCGCCCGAGGTCCCCTCCCGGGGTATCGCGCCGGGCGAGCCCGACCCGAACGGCGGCCGGGTGGTCTACCGCGTCTCCGGCAAGCTGCCCGAGGGGCCGCGCACGGCCGCTGTGCAGCGCGCGGAGGGGACCGTCTCCGCGGCCGAGGTGGCCCGGCTGGCGAAGGCACTGGGTCTGGCGGGCACGCCGCAGACGGAGGGCACGTACTGGAAGGTGGGGTCCGACGGCGACGGCTCGGGACCGGCCCTGCGGGTGGACAAGCAGGCCCCGGGCACCTGGAGCTTCGCCCGGTACGGCTCCGGCGGTACGGACAACTGCCCGAAGAAGGCGGTCTGTTCGGGTGAGAACCCGGCTGCGGGCAGCAACGGATCCCCGGTGAGCGAGAGCGCCGCCAGGGCCGCCGCGACACCGGTGCTGAAGGCGGCGGGGCAGGACGGCGCCGCACTCGACAGCCGTCAACTCATGGGTTCGGTACGGGTGGTGAACGCCGACCCGAAGGTGGACGGCCTTCCCACGTACGGCTGGTCGACCGGGATCCAGGTCGGGCCGGACGGTGAAGTGGTCGGCGGCAGCGGGCAGTTGAAGGGCCTGGAGAAGGGCGACAGCTATCCGGTGATCAGCGCGGCCGAGGCGCTGAAGCAGCTGAACGCTTCGGCTCCCGGGACGCATGCGCGCGCGGACATCGGCGGATGCGCCACCCCCGTGCCGCTGGACGAAGGCCGGAATACACCGAAGGTCGACTGCGGGACGCCGACCGGGGCCGAGCGGCCGACGACGACGGTGACGGTCGAGAAGGCGGTGTTCGGCCTGTCGGCGCAGTACGTGGCGGGCAAGCGGACACTCGTACCGTCCTGGATCTTCTCCGTGCGGCCGGCCGCCGACGGCCGGGGCACCACGGTGTCCCAGGTCGCCGTGGCCCCCTCGCACCTGGCGAAGGACGCACCCTCCGCGACCGTCCCCGCACCGGCCCCCACGACTGCCCCGGGCACCCCGGAGAAGTCCGGGCCGCAGCCGCTGTCGTACCGCGCCGACGGGCGGAACCTGTCGGTGACGTTCTGGGGCGGGGTGTGCAGTACGTACACCGCGAGCGCGACCGAGAGCCCGGACCGGGTGACCGTGAAGGTGACGGAGACGAAGCAGCCCGGGAAGAAGGTCTGCATCATGATCGCCAAGGAGCTGACCCGGACGGTGACGCTCGACGCGCCGCTCGGCGACCGGACGGTGGTCGACGCGGTGTCGGGCGGTGACGTACCGCGCGGCTGAGCGCCGTCCCCTCGGACACGACGACGGCGGCGGCCCGGATTCCGGGCCGCCGCCGTCGTGTCGTTCCGGCGCAGCGCTCTTGGGCGTGCGCGCCGCCTTCAGGACTCAGCTGAAGGAGTCGCCGCAGGCGCAGGAGCCCGTGGCGTTGGGGTTGTCGATCGTGAAGCCCTGCTTCTCGATGGTGTCGACGAAGTCGATGGAGGCGCCACCCAGGTACGGAGCGCTCATCCGGTCGGTGACGACCTTGACGCCGTCGAAGTCCTTCACGACGTCACCGTCGAGCGAACGCTCGTCGAAGAAGAGCTGGTAGCGCAGGCCCGAGCAGCCGCCGGGCTGGACGGCGACGCGCAGCGCCAGGTCATCGCGGCCTTCCTGGTCCAGCAGGGCCTTGACCTTGGCTGCGGCGGCGTCGGACAGGAGGATGCCGTCGCTCACGGTGGTGGTCTCGTCCGATACGGACATCTGCTTCTCTCCCGGGTTGTACGGAGACTGCTTGCCGACGTTGCAACCGTCGGGACCGCGGATTCATTCCGGGCCGAGCGCTTGCCTGTTCCATTCATGCTCGCACACAGGCCGGTCGGAGCATATGCGTCACATCGACACTATGGCCATCGTCAAAGTGACGTGAACCGGATATCATAGATAGCGTCAATTAGACGAAAAGGCTTTCGCGGAAGCTTTCAGCAGAGAAGAAAGGGTGCGTGACGTGACCACGGCCCACCCCGTCCAGGATCTCGACGTCCAGCCCACGCCCCTCGCCCTGCTCCTGCTCGGCCGTGAGGCCGACCCGAGGA
This sequence comes from Streptomyces sp. NPDC001880, assembly GCF_053594575.1. Classification (NCBI taxonomy): domain Bacteria; kingdom Bacillati; phylum Actinomycetota; class Actinomycetes; order Kitasatosporales; family Streptomycetaceae; genus Streptomyces; species Streptomyces sp. NPDC001880. Next base: position 45,979 of record NZ_JBSFET010000021.1, on the reverse strand, counting down.
GCGAGCGTGGCGTCGAGTGTCCCGGCGACCTGCCATCCCCGTCCGACCCGGACCTGGTGGAGCGCGCCCGCGCGGCCAAGGAGAAGCTCGGGGACAGGGTGTTCGTCCTCGGCCACCACTACCAGCGCGACGAGGTCATCCAGTTCGCCGACGTCACCGGCGACTCGTTCAAGCTCGCCCGGGACGCGGCCGCGCGGCCCGAGGCCGAGTACATCGTCTTCTGCGGTGTGCACTTCATGGCCGAGTCCGCGGACATCCTGACCACCGACGACCAGAAGGTCGTGCTGCCGGACCTGGCCGCGGGCTGCTCCATGGCCGACATGGCCACCGCCGAACAGGTCGCCGAGTGCTGGGACGTGCTGACCGAGGCCGGGGTCGCCGAGCAGGTCGTGCCGGTCTCGTACATGAACTCCTCCGCCGACATCAAGGCCTTCACCGGTCGGCACGGCGGCACGATCTGCACCTCGTCCAATGCGAAGCGGGCGCTGGAGTGGGCCTTCGAGCAGAGGGAGCCCTCGGCAGCCAAGGTCCTCTTCCTGCCCGACCAGCACCTGGGCCGGAACACCGCGGTCCGGGACATGGGGATGTCGCTGGAGGACTGCGTCGTCTACAACCCGCACAAGCCGAACGGCGGTTTGACCGCCCAGGAGCTGCGCGACGCGAGGATGATCCTGTGGCGTGGGCACTGCTCGGTGCACGGCCGCTTCTCGGTCGAGTCCGTCAACGAAGTCCGCGAGCGGATACCGGGCGTCAACGTCCTGGTCCACCCCGAGTGCAAGCACGAGGTCGTGGCGGCGGCGGACCACGTCGGCTCGACGGAGTACATCATCAAGGCTCTGGAGGCGGCCCCGGCCGGCTCGAAGTGGGCGATCGGCACCGAGCTGAACCTGGTGCGCCGGCTGGCGAACCGGTTCGCGGCCGAGGACAAGGAGATCGTCTTCCTCGACAAGACGGTCTGCTTCTGCTCGACGATGAACCGCATCGACCTGCCGCACCTGGTGTGGGCGCTGGAGTCGCTGGCCGAGGGCAACCCGGTCAACCGGATCGAGGTCGACCCGGAGACGGAGAAGTACGCGAAGCTCGCGCTGGAGCGGATGCTGGCGCTGCCGTAAAGGGGGCCGTGCACGGCAGGAGGCCCCGGCACCGTGCTTGGGTTCCAACGGTCCTCGCAACACCCGCGATGTGTGGGAGTTGCGAGGACCGTGGGCGTTGAGCGGGTGCCGGGGCCTCCTGCCGTGTGCCCTGCGCGTCACCCCTTCGCGGGCTCCGGTTCCTCGGAGGCGGTCTGCGCCGGCTGGGGCGGAACGGGCTGACCCGCCTTCTTCGCCCGCTTGACCGCCTTCTTCTTCGCGCGGCGCTCCTTGCGGAGCTCCACCATCGCGTAGAGCGTCGGCACCAGGAGCAGCGTGAGCAGCGTCGAGGTGACCAGGCCGCCGATCACGACCACCGCGAGCGGCTGCGAGATGAAGCCGCCCTCGCCGGTGACGCCGAGTGCCATCGGGAGCAGGGCGAAGATCGTCGCGAGTGCGGTCATCAGGATCGGGCGGAGCCGGTGACGGCCACCCTCGACGACCGCTTCGACGACGCCCATGCCCTGGGCCCGGTACTGGTTGATCAGGTCGATCAGCACGATCGCGTTGGTGACCACGATGCCGATCAGCATCAGCATGCCGATCATCGCCGGGACACCCATCGGGGTGCCGGTGAGGACGAGCAGGCCGATCGCGCCGGTGGCCGCGAACGGGATGGAGACCAGCAGGATCAGCGGCTGTACCAGCGACTTGAAGGTAGCCACCAGCAGCATGAAGACGATCGCGATCGCGGCCAGCATCGCCAGGCCGAGGTTCAGGAAGGCGTCGTTCTGGTCCTCGGAGACACCGCCGATGGTGGCGGTGGCGCCGTCCGGGAGGTCCAGGGCGTCGATCTTCTTCTGGAGCGAGGCGCTGACCGCACCGGTGTTGTCACCGATGGGCTTCGCGGTGACGGTCGCGGCGCGCCGGCCGTCGATCCGGGTCATCGAGACCGGTCCGGGGACCAGTTCGACGTCGGCGATCTGTCCGAGCTTCACCGGGCCGAGGGGGAGGTTCTTCAGCTCGGCCATGGTGGTGGCCGGGTGGGCGGACTTGATGACGACGTCCCGCTCGGTGTCGTCCATGATCGCCTTGCCGGACGGGGTGCCGCGCACCGCTCCGGCGACGGCCGCGCCGAGCGTGGTCCGGTCGAAGCCGGCCTCCGCGGCCTTGGGCGTGGCCTCGACCGAGATCCGCGGGACGCTCTGCGCGAGGTCGCTCTGGACATCGGTGACGTCCTTCAGTCCGGCGACCTCGGCCCGTACCTTCTCGGACGCCTTCTTCAGCACGTCCGCGTCGGCGGCCTTGACCACGACGCTGAGGTCCTGGCTGCCGAAGCCGTCGCCCGCGGAGATGGTGGTGTCACCGATGCCGTCGAGCTTGCCGAGCGCTGTGTCGATGCGCTTCTGGGTGGCCTCGAAGTCGCCGGAGTCCTTCAGGGTGACCTGGTACGAGGCCTGGTTGGAGCCGGTGCCGCCGCCGAAGGCCGCCATGAAGCCGGACGAGCCGACGGTGACCTGGTAGTCCTTGACGCCCTGGTCGTCGGCGAGGACCTTCTCGACCTTCCTGGCCGCCGCGTCGGCGGCCGCCAGGCTGGTGCCGGGGATCAGCTCCTGCTTGATGGAGAGGACTTCCTGCTCACCCTGGTCGAAGAAGTTGGTCTTCAGCAGCGGGGCCATGCCGAAGGTGCCGAGGAGCACGGCGACGGCGATGACGATGCTGGTGACACGGCGCCGGGTCGCGAAACGCAGCACCGGGATGTACAGCCGCTGCAGCCGGCTGCGGGCCTCCTTCTCCTCGGCCTTGCGACGGGCCTCGTCCGGGTCCTGCGTGGCGCCCTCGGGGGCGCGCAGGAACCAGTACGACAGGACGGGGACGACGGTCAGCGAGACCAGCAGGGATGCCAGCAGGGCCGCGGTGACGGTCAGCGAGAAGGAGCCGAAGAGCTCGCCGACCATGCCTCCGACGAGACCGATCGGCAGGAAGACGGCGACCGTGGTGAGGGTCGAGGAGGTGACCGCACCGGCCACTTCCTTCACCGCGGTGATGATCGCCGACTGGCGCTCCTCGCCGTAGCCGAGGTGGCGCTTGATGTTCTCCAGGACCACGATCGAGTCGTCGACGACACGGCCGATGGCGATGGTCAGCGCGCCCAGCGTGAGCATGTTGAGCGAGAGGTCACGGGTCCAGAGCACGATCAGCGCGAGGACCACGGAGAGCGGGATGGAGACCGCGGTGACCAGGGTCGAGCGCAGCGACGCCAGGAAGACCAGGATCACGACGACGGCGAAGAGCAGACCGAGCGCGCCCTCGGTGGTCAGGCCGGAGATCGCCTTGGAGACCGCGGGGCCCTGATCGGAGACGACGGTCAGTTCGGCGCCGGCGCCGAGGTCCTTGCGGAGGCCGGGGAGCTTGTCCTTGACCGCGTCCGAAATGGCGACGGCGCTGCCGTCCTTGTCCATCGTGGCCATCACGGCGAGGCTCGGCCTGCCGTTCGTACGGGTGATGGAGACCGCGGTGGACGGCTCCTGCTTCACCGTGGCGACGTCACCGACGCGGACCGGCCGGCCGGGCTTGCCCGTCGCCGGGTCCTGACCGGTGACCCGCAGGTCCTCGATCTGCTTCAGGGAGGTGAGGGCGCCGCCGACCTGGACGGTGCGGCTCTTGCCCGACTCGGAGAAGGAACCGGCGGGGACGGTCGCACCGCCCGCCTGGAGCGCCTGGGAGAGCGTCATGGCGTTCAGCCCGGCGGCGGCGAGCTTCTTGTCGTCGGGGGTGACGGAGACCTGGAGGTCCTGCACACCGTCGACGGTGACCTGGCCGACGCCGCTGATGTCCTCCAGGGCGGGGACGACCGTGCGGTCCAGCTGGTCGGCGAGCGCCTGCTGGTCCTTGTCGGAGGTGACGGCGAGGACGACGGCCGGGATGTCGTCGGTCGAACCGGCGATGACCTGCGGGTCGACGTCGTCGGGAAGCTGGGCGCGGGCGCGGTTCACCGCCTGCTGGATGTCGGCGACGAGCTGCTTGGTGCCCTCGCTGCCGAAGTCGAAGGTCGCCATGACGACGGCGCTGCCCTCGCTGGCGGTCGAGGTGATGCCGGTGACGCCGTCGACGGCCTTGACGGAGTTCTCCAGCGGTTCGACCACCTGCTTCTCGACCACATCGGGGGACGCACCCTGGTAGGGGGCGATTACCGACACCATCGGGAGTTCGATGGTGGGCAGCAGCTGCTGCTTGAGCTGCGGGATCGCTATCGCTCCGAACACGAGCGCGACGATCGAGATCAGTCCGATCAGGGCCCGTTGCGCGAGGCTGAATCTGGACAGCCAGGACATGGGTGGGTCTCTCTTCTGTGGCGTACGCGGCAGGTGGGCGGGTGACTCGGGGCAGGCCCGGCCCGGCTGAGGGCTGTCCCGTAATCCCCGGTGGATCAGCGCGCGGCGTCAGATGCGGTGCATCGCAAGGCGGAGGGACGTCCGCACACTGGATGTATGCGGACGTTCCGACAACGCGGCGAGATGCCGCAGCTGTCGTCGCGCGCCCGCCGGGGATTACGGGACAGCCCTTGTACGATCGCCTGCCGGCAAGGGCGAAAGCGTCGGTCCCAGGTCGCTTTCTTACGCCGCGCATACCGCAGGTGGAGTACGCCGTTTCTCCACCCGTCACTCCACCCTGGGGCGCACCAGGCCGGATTCGTAGGCGATTACCACCAATTGGGCCCGGTCCCTGGCGCCCAGCTTCGCCATCGCCCTGTTCACATGGGTCTTGACGGTGAGCGGGCTGACGACGAGCCGCTCGGCGATCTCGTCGTTGGAGTGGCCGCCGGCGACCAGGACGAGCACCTCGCGCTCGCGGCCGGTGAGTGCGGCGAGCCGCTCGGAGTACTCCGCGGCGCTCGGTCCGCCGCTGTCCGAACTGCCGCCCTGCGCAAGGAAGGTGGCGATCAGGCCCTTGGTCGCGGCCGGTGAGAGCAGCGCCTCGCCGCCCGCGGCGATACGGATGGCGTTGAGCAGTTCCTCCGGTTCCGCCCCCTTGCCGAGGAAGCCGGATGCCCCGGCCCGCAGCGACTGCACCACGTACTCGTCCACCTCGAAGGTGGTGAGCATGACGACCCGTACGCCGGCCAGTTCCGGATCGGCGCTGATCATGCGGGTCGCGGTCAGTCCGTCCGTGCCCGGCATCCGGATGTCCATCAGCACCACGTCGGCACGCGACGAGCGGGCGAGCTCCACGGCCTGTGCACCGTCCGCCGCCTCGCCGACCACCTCCATGTCGGCCTCCGAGTCGACCAGGATCCGAAAGGCGCTGCGCAGCAGTGCCTGGTCGTCGGCGAGCAGCACCCTGATGGGCGGTGTCATGCGTTCTCCCCCGTCGTCATGCGTTCTCCCCCGTCCGGCCCACCGCGCCCGGTCACCCGGAATCCGCCGTGCGGGCCTCGACGGGCAGGATCGCATGGACCCGGAATCCACCGCCGTAACGGGGCCCGGCGGTGAGGATGCCGCCCAGCGCGGTGACGCGTTCGCGCATCCCGAGCAGGCCGTGGCCGCCGCCCTCGCCCTCGCCCTCGCCGAAGCCGTTGTCGATCACGGTGATCTCGGCCGTCTTCCCGACCCGTACGACGCTCACCTCGGCCTTCGCCCCGGGGCCCGCGTGTTTGCGGACGTTGGTCAGCGCCTCCTGGATGACCCGGTACGCGGCCAGGTCCACCGCCGCGGGCAGCGGAGGCCGCCGGTCGGTGCAGGCCAGCTCGACGGGGAGCCCGGCCCGGCGGACGGTGTCGACCAGTTCGTCGAGGACGGCGAGCCCCGGGGCGGGTTCGGTCGGCGCCGCCGGGTCGCCCGACTGGCGCAGCAGCCCGACGGTGGCCCTCAGTTCGTCGAGCGCGGAGCGGCTGGCCTCCCGGACGTGGGCCAGCGCCTCCTTGGCCTGGTCGGGGCGCTTGTCCATGACGTGGGCGGCGACCCCGGCCTGCACGTTGACCAGGGCGATGTGGTGGGCGACGACGTCGTGGAGGTCGCGGGCGATCCGCAGCCGCTCCTCGGCGACCCGCCGCCTGGCCTCCTCGTCGCGGGTGCGTTCGGCCCGTTCGGCCCGTTCCCTGATCGCGTCGACGAAGGCACGCCTGGATCGGACGGCGTCCCCCGCGGCACCGGCCATGCCGGTCCAGGCGAAGACGGCGAAGTTCTCCTGGCTGTACCAGGGCGCCGTGCCGAAGAACATCGCCGCGGCCGTCAGCACGGCCACCGTCAGCAGACCGACCCGCCAGGTGGTGGGCCGGTCGGTGCGGGCGGCGACGGTGTACAGCGCGATGACGGCGCTCATGACCACGGGCGTGGGCGGATCGGCCCACACCAGCTCGACGACCGTCAGCCCGACGGTGACCGCGAGCACCGCCATCGGATTGCGCCGCCGCCAGATGAGCACCACGGCACTGGCCACCATCAGCAGCAGGCTGGCCACCTCGGGCACGCGGGTGCCGAAGGTGGGCCTCTCCCCCGCGCCCGAGTGGGCGAAGGACCCGATGGTCATGGCCATCAGTACGGCCAGGGCCAGCGCGGCGTCCAGCGCGAGGGGGTGGTCGCGCAGCCAGTGCCTGACGCGCCGGACCCCGGTTCCGAGGGTGGTCACGTCAAGCTACGTTACGGCGTGTCGCGCGGGAATCGGACCGGGTTCCACGCGAAGGGCCCGGACACGGCCGTGCCCCGCGTCCGGCGGACCGGACGCGGGGCACGGGTTCGTGCGGGTGCTGGAGAGACGACCGGCGTCAGCCGGGAATCAGACCGTCGTCGCGGAGCATGGCGCGCACCTCTTCGAGGGTCGCGTCGGACGACGGCAGGATCAGCTCGGACGGCTCCAGGGAGTCGTCCGGCAGTGCTGTGCCGAGCTCGCGCACCCTGACCAGGAGCGCCTGGAGAGTGGCGCGGAAGCCCGGTCCGTCACCGCTCTCCATCTCGGCGAGCAGTTCGTCGTCGAGCCCGTCGAGCTCGGCGAGATGACTGTCGGCCAGTGCGACCTGGCCCTCCCCCATGATCCGTACGATCATGACGCCGCCTCAACTCTTGTCGAACCTGTGCGGGGACTGCGACGACTGCTGCTGGGCGGCGTCCTGCGGGCCGCCCTCGATCGCCTGCTGCGGGGTGGAGCCGCCGGCCAGCTCGGCCTTCATGCGCTGGAGCTCCAGCTCCACGTCCGTGCCGCCGGAGATCCGGTCGAGCTCGGCGGCGATGTCGTCCTTCGCCGTGCCGGTCGGGTCGTCCAGGGCGCCGGAGGCGAGCAGCTCGTCGATCGCACCGGCCCGCGCCTGCATCTGCTGGGTCTTGTCCTCGGCCCGCTGGATCGCCAGGCCGACATCGCCCATCTCCTCGGAGATGCCGGAGAAGGCCTCGCCGATCCGGGTCTGTGCCTGGGCGGCGGTGTAGGTGGCCTTGATGGTCTCCTTCTTCGTGCGGAAGGCATCGACCTTGGCCTGCAGCCGCTGCGCCGCGAGGGTGAGCTTCTCCTCCTCGCCCTGCAGCGTGGTGTGCTGCGTCTCCAGGTCGGTGACCTGCTGCTGGAGTGCGGCGCGCCGGGACAGCGCCTCGCGTGCCAGGTCCTCGCGGCCGAGCGCGAGCGCCTTGCGGCCCTGGTCCTCCAGCTTGGACGACTGTCCTTGCAGCTGGTTCAGCTGCAGCTCCAGCCGCTTGCGCGAGGTCGCCACATCGGCGACACCGCGGCGTACCTTCTGAAGCAGCTCGAGCTGCTTCTGGTACGAGTAATCGAGGGTCTCGCGCGGATCCTCGGCCCGGTCAAGGGCCTTGTTTGCCTTCGCGCGGAAGATCATCCCCATACGCTTCATGACACCGCTCATGGGCTTCGCGCGCCCCCTTCTGACGGACTGAGCTCCAGCACTCCAACAGAACCCACAGTACGGGCCCTGCCTCTATTACCGCACTGTTCGAGCACGGATGTGCTCCTACCCAAGGACGACTGCACCAGGTCACCACTCCGGCCCAGGGAGTAGGTGCAGGCCGGGGAAACCCGGTGCCGCCGGGCGTACCGGACACGTCGGTACACCGGCGAGGACGCAGGCCGTTGCCGGATCGTTCCCGACCGGCCTGGGGTCGTGGCGATCGACCCCGTACCCTTGGGCCTTGTGTTCCGTAGCCGTTCGAAGGAAGAGAAGGCGCCCACCGGCAAGGTGACGGCGGACCTCTCCAAGCAGCCCCGCGACCCGCAGGCCCCCAAGGGTCGCCCCACCCCCAAGCGCAGCGAAGCCCAGTCGCAGCGCCGTCGCGCCTCCAGTGGCGCGCCGCTCGACCGCAAGGCGGCCATGAAGCGGCAGCGCGAAGCGCGCCGTGTGGACCTGGCCAAGCAGCGCGAGGCGCTCGCCAGTGGTGACGAGCGCTATCTACCGGTGCGCGACAAGGGCCCGGTGCGGCGCTTCGTTCGCGACTACGTGGACTCGCGCTTCTGCATCGCGGAGTTCTTCCTGCCGCTCGCCGTGATCATTCTGATCCTCAGCGTGATCCAGGTGCAGAACATCCAGACCATCTCGCTGCTGCTCTGGCTCCTCGTGATCGGGCTGATCGTCGTCGACTCGATCGGGCTCTCGTTCCGCCTGAAGAAGCAGCTCAACCAGCGCTTCCCCGATACGCCCAAGCGTGGCGCGGTCGCCTACGGCCTGATGCGCACGCTTCAGATGCGTCGCCTCCGGCTCCCGAAGCCGCAGGTCAAGCGAGGAGAGCGGCCCTGAGTACGCACATCTCCGGCCCGGCCGGCGGTCCGTCCGCCGGCCGGCCGGACGATGCCGTGCCCGTCACGGGGTTCTCCGGCGCCTCCTCCGCTTGGCTGAAGGGCCTCGGCGGGCTGCGCAACACCGTCCGCCAGGAACTCGTGGCCCGGCAGCTCGACGAGCAGATCGCGGCACGCTTCCCGGTCGGCCAGCGGCTGCGCGTGCTCGATGTGGGCATGGGCCAGGGCACCCAGGCGCTGCGCCTGGCGCGGGCCGGTCACACGGTGACGGGCCTGGAGTCCGATGCCGAGATGCTGCGGGTGGCCAGGGAAGCGCTCGGCAGCGAGCCCGCGGGCATCCGCGAGCGGGTCCGGCTGATCGAGGGCAACGGCCTGGAGACCGGGGTGCACTTCCTGCCCGGCAGTTTCGACGTGGTGCTCTGCCACGGTGTGCTGATGTATGTCCGGGAGCCGGACGCGATGCTGGCGGGCCTGGCCCGGATGCTGGCTCCGGGCGGACTGCTGTCGCTGCTCGTACGGAACGCCGACGCGCTGGCGATGCGTCCCGGGACCGCCGGGGACTGGAGCGCCGCACTGGGCGCCTTCGACACGGACACGTACACCAACCGGCTGGGCCTGACGGTACGGGCCGACCGGCTGGACGCCCTCACGTCCACGCTCGCCGGGATCGCGGCGCCGCTGCACGCCTGGTACGGGGTGCGCGTCTTCACGGACAACGTGAGCAACGACGTGGAGCTGCCGGCCGCCGCCGAGCTGGAGCTGGTGCTGGCCGCGGAGGACCGGGCCGGGCGGACCGATCCGTACCGCCGGGTGGCCGCGCTGCTGCACCTGTGCGGGGTACGGGGCTGAGCGGACACGGGAGCGGGCCGCCGGGGCTGTCCGACGGCGTGCCCCGCCCGGCCGAACCCGACAGGCCACGAATGGCACCAAAAGCAATAATTCGAACATGGACGCATCCCACTTCCGCGGCCGTGCGCGCCGACTGCTGCTGCCTCTGACCGCAGGTGTCTGTGCGATCGCCCTGGTGAGCGGCTGTTCGGACGCCACTTCCGAAGCACCGAAGGCCGAACCCAGCGATTCGGCCTCCGCCACCCGGACCGCAAGCGATCTGCAGAGCGACTACCAGACCGTGATCGAGAACGTGCTGCCGTCGGTGGTGCAGATCGAGACCTCCGAGGGCCTGGGCTCCGGCGTCGTCTACGACACCAAGGGCCATATCGTCACCAATGCCCATGTGGTCGGCAACGACCGGACGTTCAAGGTCACCGCCGCCACCGGCGAGAAGGCGCAGAACGCCGTGCTGGTCTCCACCTATCCGGAGCAGGACCTGGCCGTCATCAAGCTCGACAGAGTGCCGGCCGGGCTGAAGCCTGCGAAGTTCGGCGACTCGGAGAAGGTCGAGGTGGGCCAGATCGTGCTGGCGATGGGCTCGCCGCTCGGCCTGTCCTCCAGCGTCACCCAGGGCATCGTCTCGGCGCTCGGCCGGACCGTCAGCGAGAGCCGTGCGGGCGGCGGCACCGGCGCGACGATCGCGAACATGGTGCAGACCTCGGCCGCGATCAACCCGGGCAACAGCGGAGGCGCGCTGGTCAACCTGAACAGCGAGGTGATCGGCATCCCGACGCTGGCGGCGACGGACCCGGAGCTGGGCGGCAGCGCGGCGCCGGGGATCGGGTTCGCGATCCCCGTGTCGATGGTGAGGACGGTCGCCGATCAGATCATCAAGAGCGGCAGGGTCATCGACTCGGGCCGGGCGGCACTGAACATCACCGGCCGCACGGTCGTCGACAACAACTACCAGCCGGCCGGGGTGGCGCTGGTCAGCGTGACGAAGGACGGCGCCGCGGACAAGGCGGGGCTGCGGCCCGGCGACATCATCACCAAGATCGACGACCAGCCGGTCACGACGATGACCTCCCTGTCGGAGGCGCTGGCCTCGGACAAGCCGGATCAGAAGGTCACGGTGACCTATCTGCGCAACGGGGAGGAGATGACGGCGAAGGTCACCCTGGGCGAGATCTAGGGCGCGTGTTTCGAAAGTGGCGTCGTCCGCCCGGAGGGCGGGGTCGGGGGCGCCTGCCGCGGCACCGGTTCGTTCGTTCGGATCCCGCCGGGCTCGCGTGCCTCCGCACCGCGTCCTGGTCCAAGCGCAAGACCTTGGGAACGGCGCCGCCGTACGGGCCCGTACGGCGGCGCCCCGCCGCCCCGGGGCGGATCAGCCCTGGTCGGCCTGGAGGCTCATGGGGCCGTAGATCTTCGTCGAGTCGTCGAAGAGCGTCACCTGGTCCGCCCCGCCGTCCAGGAGTTCCTTCCAGTACTCACCGATCCAGGACTCCGCGTCGCCCTGGGTGGTGAATTCCTCCGGCTGCAGGGCCGGCTCCGTCTCCGTGCCGTCGGACTTCTCGAACCGCCACGTCCACGCCATGTCCGCCTCCTGGGTCGCTTTGCTGCCCGCAGCCTAGTGCCTGAGCCCGGTGCGGGGACCCGGTCCGGACGCCCCCACGTCGCGCACCGGTTGCACGGACGCGGGAGGATCGGAAGCGTGGAACTGACTCTGCTCGGCACCGGAGCCCCCGACGGGCTGCCGCGGCCCGAATGCCCTTGCGCCGCCTGCGCCGTCGCCCGCGGGGCGCGCTCGCGGGCGTCGACCGCGCTGCTGGTCGACGGCGCGCTGCTGCTCGACCTCACTCCGGGAGCCGTGTTCGCCGCGGCCCGTGCGGGGCACTCGCTCACCGCGGTGCGGCAGGTGCTGCTCACCCATCCGCACGACGGGCCCGCCGTGGAGCTGCCCGCGGGGCTGCCCCCGGCGGGGCGGGTGCCGGACGGGCGGGTGCTGACGCTGATCAGCGGGCACCGGGTGCGGGCGGTGCCGATGGACGCGCCGGGGACGGGATACGAGGTCACGGGTCCGGCGGGGCCCCGGCTGCTCTACCTGCCGCCGGGGGCCGCGCCCGCCGGTCTCACGGACCGGGTCGCGGAGCCGTACGACATGGTGGTCGGCGATGTGGTGGGGCGGCCGGACGCGGTGGCGCGGCTGCGGGCCGTGGCGGCGATCGGCCCGGACACCGAGGTCGTGGCCGTCCACCTGGACCATGACGCGCCGCCCGGCGCCGAACTGGACCGGCGGCTCGCGGCGGCCGGAGCGCGGGCCGTACCGGACGGGACGACGCTGGTGGTGGGCGAGTACCACGTGACCCCGGAGGTGCCGCGGCGCACGCTGGTGACGGGCGGGGCCAGGTCGGGCAAGTCGGTGGAGGCCGAGCGGCGCCTGGAGACGTTCCCCGAGGTGGTGTACGTGGCGACCGGCGGCGGCAGGGAGGGGGACGCCGAGTGGGCGGCCCGGGTCGGCCTGCACCGGGATCGCAGACCGGCCGCCTGGCGCACCGAGGAGACCTGTGAGCTGGTGGAGCTGCTGGAGTCGGACGGGCCTCCGCTGCTGATCGACTGCCTGTCGCTGTGGCTGACCGACGCGATGGACCGGGTGGGCGCCTGGGACGACGCGGCGTGGGCGGGCGGTGGCGAGGACGCCCTGCGGGAGCGGACCGCCGAGCTGGTCGCGGCGGTCCGCGGTACGCGCCGTACGGTCGTCGCCGTCACCAACGAGGCCGGTTCGGGCGTGGTGCCCGCGACGGCTGCCGGGCGGCGGTTCCGGGACGAGCTGGGCCGGCTGAACGCCGCGTTCGCCGACGAGTGCGAACAGGTGCTGCTGGTGGTGGCCGGGCAGGCGCTGAGCCTGCGCGGCTGAGCGGAGGCACACGGAGAACAGGAGGAGCGGACATGGCAGGCGTGCGACCGATGCCGAGCGGGGTCCCGGAGACCCTGCTGTGGACGTTCTACAACCGGGCCCACGAGGCGGGCGGGCCCTATCCGGTGCTGGACGATCCGGTGGCGCTGCGGCTGCTGAAGGACCTGGACTACCCCTTCGAGGAGCGGTTCGGGCGGCCGAGCCCGTTCCACTCGCAGGCCCAGGGGCTGCGCTCGCGCTGCTTCGACCTGGCCGTGCAGGAGTATCTCGCCGACCGGCCGCGGGCCACCGTGGTCGCGCTCGGCGACGGTCTGGAGACCGGCTTCTGGCGGGTCGACAACGGTCGGCTGAACTGGCTGAGCGTGGATCTGCCGGAGGTGGCCGAGCTGCGCCGGAGGCTGCTGCCCGCCTCGGACCGGCTGCGCACGCTGTCGCGGCCGGCGACCGATCTGTCCTGGCTGGACGAGATCGAGGACCCGCAGAGCCGCGGCGTCGTCGTCACGACGCAGGGGCTGTTGATGTATCTGCACCCCGCGGAGGTCCGGGAGATCCTGGCGGCCTGCGCCGAACGGCTGCCCGGCGGCGTCCTGGTCCTGGACACGGTGGCGCGCTGGCTCGCCAGGTGCACCGTGGCCGGCCGCTCGAAGACCGGCACGATGGCCGTTCCGCCGATGCGCTGGGCCATGAACCCCGGTGAGCGGCCGAAGCTGCGCGGTGCACATCCGGCGATCACCGAGGTGCGCGCGCTGCGGCTGCCGCGGGGGCGGGGCGCGATGGGCGAGCTGATCCGGATCCAGTCGCTGCTTCCGGGGCTGCGGACCCTGACGCCCGCGGTGACGCAGCTGCGGTTCGGGGGATGGACCTCGCACTGACCGGGCGTCAGAAGGGTGGCGGGTACTGTTCCGCAGTGAGCCCGCCGCCGGGCTCACCGGCCCACTCGACGCATCGACCCGCGAGGCAGACCCCCGTGAATCTGGACGACTTCTCCGATCTGATCGAACGCCCCGACGGCGGCGTACGGCGCGACGCCGAGGAACGCCGGGAGCGCATGATCGTTCCCTTCGGCGCCCTCGGCCGCCTGGACGAGCTGGGCGAATGGCTCTCGGCCGCGCAGCAGTCCGTACCGGTCAGGGCGATCGAGCAGCCGCGCGTGGTGCTCTTCGCCGGTGATCACGGGGTGGCCGGGCTGGGCGTCTCCGGGCGCGCGGCCGGCACCGCGCACGAGCTGGTGCGGGCCACGCTGGACGGCGCGACGCCGCTCGCGGTGCTGGCCCGACAGTTCTCCGTACCGGTCCGGATCGTCGACGCCGGCCTGGACTGCGCCCCGGAGCTGCTGCCCGAGTCGGTGGTACGTCACCGGGTGCGGCGCGGCAGCGGCCGGATCGACGTCGAGGACGCGCTGACGGCCGAGGAGGCCGAGCAGGCGGTGCGGCTCGGCATGGCGATCGCCGACGAGGAGGCCGACTCGGGCACCGATCTGGTGGTGCTCGGCGATCTGAGCGTGGGCGGGACGACGGCAGCGGCCACGCTGATCGCGGCGCTGTGCGGCACGGACGCCTCGGTGGTCACCGGGCGCGGCGGTGCGGGGATCGACGATCTGGCGTGGATGCGCAAGTGCGCGGCGATCCGGGACGCGCTGCGGCGGGCCCGGCCGGTCCTGGGCGATCAGCTGGAGCTGCTGGCCACGGTGGGCGGTGCGGACCTGGCGGCGATGACCGGCTTCCTGCTCCAGTGCGCGGTGCGCAGGCTGCCGGTGATCCTGGACGGTGTGGTCTCCGCCGCGTGTGCGCTGGTGGGCCAGCGGGCGGCCTTCCGGGCGCCGGACTGGTGGCTGGCGGGCCAGGCGAGCGGTGAGCCGGCGCAGTCCAAGGCGCTGGACCGGATGGCACTCAACCCGTTGCTGGACCACGGCGTCATCGTGGGGGAAGGAAGCGGGGCGTTGCTCGCGCTCCCGCTCGTCCGGGCCGCTGCCGCACTCGCGGCCGAGCTGCCCGAACGCGACTGCGTCGCCGAGGAGAAGGACGGCGCCGACGAGGAAGCCGAGGCGGGCGCCGCGTACGACGACGCGACCTGAGGCTCACGGACCGGCGGGGCTGCGGCCCTTGAACACCGGCCGCAGCACAGTCCCTCATGCAGAGCGATGCACCATATGCTCGCTTTCATGGGAGAGGTCCGATTGGCCACCGAGGATTCCGGGCGGGGCGCCGTCCGGGCACCGAGCACCGTCCGGTCACGGCGCGGCGCGGCATTCGCCATCTGGTACCTGCGCATCGTGTCGTTCATCAACTTCCTGAGTGCCGTCTGGGTCACTCTCGGCAATGACCTGCGCCGCCACAACACCGCGAACTACTTCACTCCCTACCTGCTCACCGCGGGCTTCTCCTCCGGCGTCGTCGCGCTCTTCCTGGCCGTCACCATGCGCCGCCGCAAGCGGGCCGCGTGGATCGTGAACACGGTGGTGAGCGGCCTGCTGTTGTTGCTCTTCGCCCTGGTGATCGCCTTCCCGGAGGTCCGGCGCCATCCGCAGAACTGGATCTCGCTGGCGCTGACCGCCGCCTTCGTCCTCGCGCTGCTCCTCGGGCGGCGCGAGTTCTACGCGAAGGGCGACCGGTCCAACCCGAAGCTGGCGGCCGCCGTCGCGGCCGGCGGGCTGCTGGTCACCTCGCTGATCGCCGCAGGACTGGTCACTCTCACCAACACCGCGACCGACGACTACCGCGCCTCCTTCCTGGACCGCTGGCGCTACGGGGCGCTGCGGCTCGTCTCGGTCGCCGACAACGATGCCGCCTTCCCCGGGATCACCACCCCCGGCTGGGTCGACGTCACCATCAACGTGCTCTCCACGCTGCTGCTGATCGCCGTCGTGTACGCGGCGTTCCGGGCCCGCCGGGCCGTGGACCCGATCACCCCCGAGGACGAGGCCCGGCTCCGGGCGCTGCTCGACAGGCACGGCGACCGCGACTCGCTCGGCTACTTCTCGCTGCGCCGGGAGAAGAGCGTCATCTGGTCCCCGACCGGGAAGGCCGCCGTCGCCTACCGGGTGGTGGGCGGGGTCTCGCTCGCCTCCGGTGACCCCATCGGAGACCCGGAGGCCTGGCCCGGGGCGATCGGGCCGTGGCTGGCCGAGGCCCGCGAGCACGGCTGGATCCCGGCCGTGATGGGGGTGAGCGAGGAGGGCGGGACGATCTACGCGCGGCACGGCCTGGACGCCTTGGAGCTGGGCGACGAAGCGATCGTGGAGACCGCGGAGTTCACCCTTCAGGGGCGGGCGATGCGGACCGTCCGCCAGGCGTACAACCGGGTCGGGCGCGCCGGGTACGAGGTGACCGTCCGCCGCCACGCGGACATCCCCGAGAAGGAGATGGCCGAACTGGTGCGGCACGCCGACGACTGGCGCGACGGGGCTACCGAACGCGGCTTCTCGATGGCGCTCGGCCGGCTCGGCGATCCGGCCGACGGGCAGTGCGTGATGCTCGAATGCCGGGATGCCCCGGCCGAGGAGGGCGGCGCGCCGGGCGCGCTGCGCGCCTTGCTGAGCTTCGTCCCCTGGGGGCCGAACGGCCTCTCGCTGGACCTGATGCGCCGTGACCGGGACGCCGAGAACGGACTGATGGAGTTCATGGTCATCGAACTCCTCCGGCGCGCCGAGGAGATCGGGATCACCCAGGTCTCGCTGAACTTCGCCATGTTCAGGTCCGTCTTCGAGCGCGGTTCACGGCTCGGTGCCGGACCGGTGCTGAGGCTGTGGCGTTCGATGCTCGGTTTCTTCTCGCGCTGGTGGCAGATCGAATCGCTGTACCGCGCCAACGCGAAGTACCGACCGATCTGGGAGCCGCGTTTCATGCTGTTCGAGAAGAGCTCGGACCTGCCGCGCATCGGCCTCGCGGCTGGTCGCGCAGAAGGGTTCCTGGAGGCGCCCGGTCTGCCCAAGTGGCTGCACCGCTCGCACCTCGGGACCGATGGATGAGACCCGCACACGTGCTGCGCAGGGCGGCTCACCGGGAGTGGGGCCCGCTGCTGGCGGCCGTGGGCGGCACGCTCGCCGCCCAGCGGTCGCGGGCGATCCCGATGACGATCGCCGCGGTCTGCCTGACGGCGCTGCTCCAGGTGGTGCAGAACCGGCCGTGGGGCTTCGGGGCGGTGCACGGCCTCGGGGCGGTGCGGGCCGAGGATCCGTGGTGGGCGGCGCTGCTGCGTACGCCGTTGTCTCTGTTCGTACCGGCGCCGGATCTGCCGGTCTGGGGAGCGCTGGCGCAGATCCTGGTGGTGTTCGGGGCCGCCGAGATCTGTCTGGGCCGGTGGCGCACGCTGCTGATCGCGTACGCGGCGACGCTGGCCGGGACGCTGTACGCACGGATCGGTGTCGCGCTCGGCCCGGACGGGCTGTTCGGGCTGCCGGCCTCCGACGCCCAGGTCGTCGACACCGGCCCGTCGGCGGCGGTGGTCGGCCTCGCCGTCCATCTCTGTTACGTCCACCGAGCCCTCTTCACCGGGGCGCTGGTGATCGTGGCGATGGTGGTCGAGGTGGTGCTGAAGAACAATCTGGCGGGCAAGGAGCACCTGGTGGCGATCGCCGCGGTCCTCCTGGTGTGCGTCCGCGCGCCCCGCCGGGACCGGCTCCGGGATCAGGACTTGCGTCCGGGGAGCGGCGCCCGGTCCGGTGCGCCGCCGATCAGGTCCTCGAATCTGCGCCGCGGGCCCACCCAGCGCACGTCGTGATGGTAGGCGCGCAGCACCGACCGGGCACGCGCCCGGTGACGGTTGCGATAGAAGTGCCTCGCCCACATCGAGGCCGGCCGGGCCAGCCGGATCGCCCCGATCAGCGCGACGAACGGGACGAGCGTACCGACGACCGCGAGCCGCGCCTTGCCCTTGAAGAGGGAGATCAGTACGAAGCAGAAGTTGACGACCAGGGTCAGGACGACGCCGAGCCTGCCCTGCTGCTGGTCGCTGCTCAGTTCGTTCACTCCGAGCGGTGAGAACCCGCCCAGCACCAGCAGTACCAGCGCCGCGGTGAGGACCACCACCTCCACGCTCTGGCGGCCCTCCTCGGTCCAGTACACGTCGTCGAGGTGGAGGATCAGGGCGAATTCGTCCAGCACCAGCCCCGCACCCGTACCGAAGATCACGGCGCAGATCCCCGCGGTGACGCCCTGCCGTCCGCTGGCGACCGCGCCGAAGCCGCCGACGACGCTCAGCACCACACCGGGGACCACATGGTGGATGTGCATCCCGCCGGGAGTGAAGTTGCGGAAAGGGCCTTTCCCCGCCCGGATCATCCGGGTGATGAACCGGGTGATCGCGAAGGTGAGCACAAAGGCGGCCAGGGCGAGGAGCAGCGGCAGCTTTCCCGGCTCGACGATGTTCTGATCGAACCAGTGACCCATGCCACCCACTCCCGATAAGCCGCTTCTGTCATGGTCTGTTGCGTTACGGGCAATCTATCGGCCGGGCCCACCGATTAGCCTGCGCGCCGTGACCTCCCTGAACAGCCACGGCATCCGATTCGCCTTCGGCACCCTGACGGTGCTCCCCGTCCGCGTCACCCGCTGGGACCGTGCGGCCGCCCGCGCCGGGATGCTGTGCGCCCCGCTCGCCGGCCTCGTCGTGGGGCTGCTCGCCGCGGTGCCCGGCGTCCTGTTGCTGCTGCTCGGCTCGGGGCCGTTGCTCGCCGCGGTCGCCTCGGCGGCCGTTCCCGCCGTGCTGACCCGGGGCCTGCATCTGGACGGTCTCGCGGACACCGCCGACGGCCTGGGCAGCGGCAAGCCCGCCGACGACGCGCTGCGGATCATGAAGCAGTCGGACATCGGGCCGTTCGGTGTGATCACCCTGCTGTTCGTGCTGCTGGCCCAGGTCGCGGCGCTCCATCAGCTGTACGGGCGGGGCTGGGCGTACGGCGCGGTGGCGGCGGCCGTCGCCGCGGTCACCGCCCGGCTCGCGCTCACCCTGGCTTCCCGCCGGGGCGTTCTGCCGGCCCGTCCGGAGGGGCTGGGTGCGGCGGTGGCGGGCACGGTCACGGCAGGGGGCGCGGTGGCGGTCGCAATGGTGGCGGTCGCGGGGTGCGCGGGCGCCGGGGCGCTCCTCGGCGGGTACGGGGCGCTGCGCCATGCGCTGGCCGCGCTGGCCGCGCTCGGCGTCGCCCAGCTCCTGCTGCGGCACTGCGTGCGGCGCTTCGGCGGGGTGACCGGCGATGTCTTCGGCGCGCTGGCGGAGACGGCGGCGACGACGGCCCTGGTGGCCCTGACGATCGGTTAGGGCGGGTTCCGGCCTGCTCGCCTCACGCGTGCGTCCCCACGGGCGTGCATGGATCTCCCCCCTCTCGGTCCGGCACCGCCAACGACCCTACGTCCACGCCCGGTTCCGGCCCCACCGCCCCCGGCCCGGACACCCCGGACCGGCCCCGTGGGTCCACAACAGGCCACCGACGGCCCGCCGCCGTGATACCGCAGCAATGGCGCGCGTAGGCTCATTCCCGGCACATTGCGGCGACGTCTACGATGCGCCGGGCGCGGTCGGCCCACCCCTCGACCGACAACGAACTCAACGGAAGCGAGATTTCACCACCGTGACTGCTCTCACTCTCAGCACTGCGAGTGCGGCGACGCTGCGCGCCGACGCACTCGTCGTCGGCGTCGCCAAGGGCGCTGGATCCAAGTCTGGGGACCTGGTCCTCGCACCGGGCGCCGAGGCCGTGGACAAGGCGTTCGACGGAAAGCTCGCCACCGTCCTGGAGGCCCTGGGCGCCGCGGGTGCCGAGGGCGAGGTGACCAAGCTCCCCGCGCCCGACGGCCTCAAGGTCCCGGTCGTCATCGCGGTCGGGCTCGGCTCCGTCCCGGAGAAGAAGGACGAGGCGTACGGCACCGAGGCGCTGCGCCGCGCCGCGGGCTCGGCCGCCCGCGCCCTGGCCGGCTCGAAGAAGGCCGGCTTCGCGCTGCCCGTCGCATCCGCCGAGGACGCCGAGGCGATCGCCGAGGGCGCGCTCCTGGGCGCGTACGCCTTCACCGCGTACCAGGGCGGCGAGAACAAGCTCGCCCCCAAGGGCAAGAAGAACGGCAACGGCGCGAAGCTCCCGCTCGGCGAGGTCGCCCTGATCGGCGCCAAGCCGCGCGACAAGGCCTTCAAGGCGGCCGCCGAGCGTGCCGTCGCGGTGGCCGAGGAGATCAACCGCGCCCGCGACCTGATCAACACCCCGCCGAACGACCTGTACCCCGAGTCCTTCGCCGCCGTGGCCACCGCCGCGGGCAAGGAGCACGGCATCAAGGTGCAGGTCCTGGACGAGAAGGCGCTCGTCAAGGGCGGCTACGGCGGTCTGCTCGGCGTCGGCCAGGGCTCGACCCACGGCCCGCGCCTGGTGAAGCTCGCCTACACGCACCCGAAGGCGGAGAAGACCCTGGCCCTGGTCGGCAAGGGCATCACCTACGACTCGGGCGGCATCTCGCTGAAGCCGGCCGGCCACAACGAGACGATGAAGTGCGACATGAGCGGCGCCGCCGCCGTGTTCGCGGCCGTCGTCGCGGCCGCCCGTCTCGGCCTCCGGGTCAACGTCACCGGCTGGCTGGCGCTCGCCGAGAACATGCCGTCGGGCAACGCCACCCGCCCCGGTGACGTGCTGCGCATGTACAGCGGCAAGACCGTCGAGGTCCTCAACACGGACGCCGAGGGCCGGCTCGTCCTCGCCGACGCGCTGACCCGCGCCTCCGAGGAGAACCCGGACGCGATCGTCGACGTGGCGACCCTGACCGGCGCGATGGTGCTGGCACTGGGCAACCGCACCTTCGGCATCATGGCGAACGACGACGCCTTCCGTACCTCCGTCCACGAGATCGCCGAGGAGGTCGGCGAGGCCTCCTGGCCGATGCCGCTCCCCGCCGACCTGCGCAAGGGCATGGACTCCCCGACCGCCGACATCGCCAACATGGGCGAGCGGATGGGCGGCGGCCTGGTGGCCGGTCTGTTCCTGAAGGAATTCGTGGGCGAGGGCATCGCCTGGGCGCACCTGGACATCGCCGGCCCGGCCTTCCACGAGGGTGCGCCGTACGGCTACACGCCGAAGGGCGGCACGGGCTCCGCGGTCCGCACGCTGGTCAAGCTGGCCGAGCGCACCGCCGCCGGAGACCTCGGCTGAGGTCTGCCGACCGCGACGTACGGCCCCGGGCACAGGCCCGGGGCCGTACGTGTTACGCCGATGGCATCGCCGCACGGATCCGGCCGGTTTCGCTCTCGACGAAATCAGCAGGCGCCTACGCGGCGGTAACCCCCTGAGACGGATGATCATCCGTCTCAGACCCGGGCCCCGCGTCCCGCTCACCGTCAACAAGTGCGAAGATGGGTTCTCGGCAGGACAGGGCCCCCACCACAGGGCCGAACAACAAAGCGGCCGAACACCAGCCGACCGGCCGGTCATCCCCCAGCGACGGGGCCCGGCGTACGGCGCACATGCATGGAGGACGTGACGTGGCGAACGACGCCAGCACCGTTTTCGACCTAGTGATCCTCGGCGGTGGTAGCGGCGGTTACGCCGCGGCCCTGCGCGGAGCGCAGCTGGGCCTGGACGTCGCTCTGATCGAGAAGGGCAAGGTCGGCGGCACCTGCCTGCACAACGGCTGCATCCCCACGAAGGCCCTGCTGCACGCCGGCGAGATCGCCGACCAGGCGCGCGAGTCGGCCCAGTTCGGTGTCAAGGCCACCTTCGAGGGCATCGACATCGACGCCGTCCACAAGTACAAGGACGACGTGATCTCGGGCCTGTACAAGGGTCTGCAGGGTCTCATCGCCTCGCGCAAGGTCACCTACATCGAGGGTGAGGGACGGCTCTCCTCCCCCACCTCGGTGGATGTGAACGGCCAGCGCGTCCAGGGCCGCCACGTGCTGCTCGCGACCGGCTCCGTGCCGAAGTCGCTGCCGGGCCTGGAGATCGACGGCAACCGCATCATCTCGTCGGACCACGCGCTGAAGCTGGACCGCGTCCCGAAGTCCGCGATCGTGCTGGGCGGCGGCGTCATCGGCGTCGAATTCGCCTCGGCGTGGACGTCCTTCGGTACCGACGTGACGATCATCGAGGGCCTGAAGCACCTCGTCCCGGTCGAGGACGAGAACAGCTCGAAGCTTCTTGAGCGCGCCTTCCGCAAGCGCGGCATCAAGTTCAACCTCGGTACGTTCTTCCAGAGCGCCGAGTACACGCAGGACGGCGTCCGCGTGACCCTCGCCGACGGCAAGACCTTCGAGGCCGAGGTGCTGCTGGTCGCCATCGGCCGCGGCCCGGTCTCGCAGGGCCTGGGCTACGAGGAGGCCGGCGTCGCGATGGAGCGCGGTTACGTCCTCGTCGACGAGTACATGCAGACCAACGTTCCGACCATCTCGGCCGTGGGTGACCTGGTCCCGACGCTCCAGCTCGCGCACGTCGGTTTCGCCGAGGGCATCCTGGTGGCGGAGCGGCTGGCAGGTCTGAAGACCGTTCCGATCGACTACGACGGTGTCCCGCGGGTGACGTACTGCCACCCCGAGGTCGCCTCCGTGGGCATCACCGAGGCCAAGGCCAAGGAGCTCTACGGCGCGGACAAGGTCGTCGCTCTGAAGTACAACCTCGCGGGCAACGGCAAGAGCAAGATCCTCAAGACCGCGGGCGAGATCAAGCTCGTCCAGGTCAAGGACGGTGCCGTGGTCGGCGTCCACATGGTCGGTGACCGTATGGGCGAGCAGGTCGGCGAAGCCCAGCTGATCTACAACTGGGAGGCGCTGCCCGCCGAGGTCGCGCAGCTCATCCACGCCCACCCGACGCAGAACGAGGCGATGGGTGAGGCCCACCTGGCCCTCGCCGGCAAGCCGCTGCACTCCCACGACTGATCCAGTCGACCGGGCGCGACGACCGACCCACTTCCGCACTTTCGTAAGGAGCAACTGAAACCATGTCGGTTTCCGTAACCCTTCCGGCGCTCGGCGAGAGCGTCACCGAGGGCACTGTCACCCGCTGGCTGAAGGCCGAGGGCGAGCGCGTCGAGGCCGACGAGCCGTTGCTCGAGGTTTCGACCGACAAGGTCGACACCGAGATCCCGGCCCCCGCGGCCGGCATCCTGACCTCCATCAAGGTCGCCGAGGACGAGACCGTCGAGGTCGGTGCCGAGCTGGCCGTCATCGACGACGGCACGGGCGCCCCGGCCGCCGCCGCGGCTCAGGCCGCCGAGCCCGCGGCCGCCCCGGCCCCGGCGCCGGTCGCCGAGGCCCCCGCCGCCGCTCCGGCCCCCGCGGCCGAGGCTCCGGCGGCCGCACCGGCCGGTGGCGCCGCCGGTACCGACGTCACCCTTCCGGCGCTCGGCGAGAGCGTCACCGAGGGCACCGTCACCCGCTGGCTGAAGGAGGTCGGCGAGGAGGTCACGGAGGACGAGCCCCTCCTGGAGGTCTCCACGGACAAGGTCGACACCGAGATCCCGGCCCCGGTCTCCGGTGTGCTGCTGGAGATCGTCGTCGCCGAGGACGAGACCGCCGAGGTCGGCGCCAAGCTCGCCGTCATCGGTGCCGCCGGTGCCGCTCCGGTCGCTGCCCCGGCCCCGGCCGCTCCGGCGCCCGCCGCCGCCCCTGCGCCCGCTCCGGCCCCGGTCGCTCCGGCCGCCCCCGCTCCGGCTCCGGCCCCGGTGGCGCCCGCTGCTCCGGCGCCCGCCGCCCCGGCCGCTGCTCCGGCTCCGGCACCGGTCGCTCCGGCACCGGTCGCTCCGGCTCCGGTCGCCGCCCCGGCTCCGGTCACCCCGGTCGCCCCGGCCGCGACCTCCGGTGACGAGGGCGCGTACGTCACGCCGCTGGTCCGCAAGCTCGCCGCCGAGAACGGCGTCGACCTGGGCGCGGTCAAGGGCACCGGTGTCGGTGGCCGCATCCGCAAGCAGGACGTCGTCGCCGCCGCGGAGGCCGCCAGGGCCGCCGCCGCTGCCCCGGCTCCCGCTGCCGCTGCCGGAGGCCGTGCCGCCTCGAAGGCGCCGAAGCTGGAGGCGTCCCCGCTGCGCGGTCAGACGGTCAAGATGACCCGCATGCGCAAGGTCATCGGCGAGAACATGATGAAGGCGCTGCACTCGCAGGCCCAGCTGACCACGGTCGTCGAGGTCGACATCACCAAGCTGATGAAGCTGCGCAACCAGGCGAAGGAAGCCTTCGCGGCCCGTGAGGGCGTCAAGCTGTCCCCGATGCCGTTCTTCGTGAAGGCGGCGGCCCAGGCGCTGAAGGCCCACCCGGTCGTCAACGCCCGGATCAACGAGGACGAGGGCACCATCACGTACTTCGACTCGGAGAACATCGGCATCGCCGTGGACGCCGAGAAGGGTCTGATGACCCCGGTCATCAAGGGTGCGGGCGACCTGAACATCGCCGGTATCGCGAAGAAGACCGCCGAGCTGGCCGGCAAGGCGCGTGGTGGCGGGCTGACGCCGGACGACATGTCCGGTGCGACCTTCACCATCAGCAACACCGGCTCGCGCGGCGCCCTGTTCGACACCGTCATCGTGCCGCCGAACCAGGCAGCCATCCTGGGCATCGGTGCCACGGTCAAGCGTCCGGCGGTCATCGAGACCGAGGAGGGCACCGTCATCGGCGTCCGCGACATGACGTACCTCTCGCTCTCCTACGACCACCGTCTGGTGGACGGCGCGGACGCCGCCCGCTACCTGACGTCGGTCAAGGCGATCCTGGAGGCCGGTGAGTTCGAGGTCGAGCTCGGCCTCTGAGCACCGCGGCTGTAACCAGCCTCACCAGCGGCGCCCCCGTCCGGAACACTTCCGGACGGGGGCGCCGCCGTATTGTCTAGGGTCTGTCCGGCGGATCAGGTCGGACGGGGCGCGACGTCCGTGCGGTGCATCGCAAGGCGCCGGATCGTCCTGACCGCGGAGGCTGTTCGGGCGGTCCGGCAACGCGGCGCCGTGCCGTGCCGGACGCCGTGATCCCGGCCGTGATCCGCCGGACAGACCCTGGACACCACCGGTCACCCCGGCAATCGTGATGGTGCGGACAGCACCGGTTTGCCCCGAAGGAGCCCCTCATGACCCCGCCCGTCGTCCACTCGCTGCGCGAACAGATCCGCGAGCACATCGTGGACGGGATCGTCAGCGGGCGCTGGAAGCCCGGTGAGCGGATCGTGGAGCGCCGGATCGCCACCGAGCTGGAGGTCAGCCAGACGCCCGTGCGCGAGGCGCTGCGGGAGCTGGAGACGCTCCGGCTGATCGAGTCGGCGCCCAACAAGGGCGTACGGGTCCGCAATCTCACCGCCGCCGACCTGGAGGAGAGCTACCCGGTACGGGCCGGTCTGGAACAGATCGCGGCGGAGCTGGCGGCCCCGGCCCTCGGCGAGGACTGCTCGCGCCTCACCCCGCATGTGACGGCGCTCTACGAGGCGGACCGGCTGGCCGACGGCGAGGCGCAGGTGCGGCACACGGTGGCCTTCCACCGCGAGATGGTGCGGGCCGCCGGGAACGCGGTGCTGCTGCACACCTGGGAGGGGCTGGGCATCGAGGTGTTCACCGCCCTGTCGATCCGGTGGCTGGGCACGGTGCAGAAGTCGTACGCGGAGGAGCACGAGGCTCTCATCGAGGCGTTCCTGCGCAAGGACCCGGACATCGGTGTACTGGTCAAGGCGCACGTGCTGGGCTGTGCGCCGCGCGCCTGAGGGTCGTACACATGTGTCGCAGAGGGCGCTCACCTGCACAGGCGGGCGCCCTTTTTGCCTGCTAAATCCCGTCACTCCGTGCCCTGTTTCGCGGCACCGCATGCCAATTTCTTCATATCGAGAAGTTTTGCTCCTCCCCCTTTGATCGATCATCGATCGGCGACTTACAGTTCACTCCGCGGGCCCACCGGCCCCATCGCCCTGTCCTGCCAGTCAGGGCCTTCTCCACCCCCCTCCACTCCGGAAGGCGGCGATCATGACCGACCCCGTAGGAAAGCTTCCGAGCGAGCTCGACCAGCTCCCGGACCGTGACCCCGAGGAGACCGCCGAATGGGCGGCCTCCCTGGATGCCGTCACCAAGGCCGCGGGCCCGCACCGCGCCGCGTATCTGATGCGCCGCTCGCTGGAGCACGCCGAGGGCGCCGGTCTCGCGCTGCCCAAGCTGCTGGAGACCGATTACGTCAACTCCATCCCGACCGCCGCCGAGCCCGCTTTCGACGGCGATCTGGAGATGGAGTCCAGGATCACCGCCTGGAACCGCTGGAACGCGGCCGCGATGGTCACCCGCGGCTCCCGCTTCGGCGTCGGCGGTCACATCGCCACCTTCGCCTCGGCGGCCTGGCTGTACGAGACCGGCTTCAACCACTTCTTCCGCGGCAAGGAGGGGGACGGCTCCGGCGACCAGCTCTACATCCAGGGCCACGCCTCCCCCGGCATCTACGCCCGCGCCTTCCTCGACGGCCGGCTGAGCGAGCAGCAGCTCGACAACTTCCGCCAGGAGGCGGGCGGCAACGGCCTGCCGTCCTACCCGCACCCGCGGCGGCTGCCCTGGCTGTGGGAGTTCCCCACCGTGTCGATGGGCCTCGGCCCGCTCTCGGCGATCTACCAGGCGCGCTTCAACCGCTACCTCGCCAACCGCAACATCAAGGACACGTCGAACTCGCACGTCTGGGCCTTCCTCGGCGACGGCGAGATGGACGAGCCCGAGTCGACCGCCGCCCTCGCCCTCGCGGCCCGTGAGCGGCTCGACAACCTGACCTTCGTCATCAACTGCAATCTGCAGCGACTCGACGGCCCGGTCCGCGCCAACTTCCGTGTGGTCCAGGAACTGGAGGGCGCCTTCCGCGGCGCCGGCTGGAACGTCGTCAAGACGCTCTGGGGCAACGCCTGGGACGAGCTGTTCCGGCTGGACACCACCGGTGCGCTGGTACGCCGGCTCCGGGAGGTCCCGGACGCGCAGTTCCAGACGTACGCCACCCGCGACGTCGCGTACATCCGCGAGCACTTCTTCGGCGCCGAGCCCGCGCTCGCCGAGCTGGCGAAGCTGCTCACCGACGCGAAGATCGCCGAGTGCTTCTACACCTCGCGCGGCGGACACGAGGCCCGCAAGGTGTACGCGGCGTACAAGGCGGCGCTGGAGCACAAGGGCGCGCCGACCGTGATCCTCGCCCAGACGGTGAAGGGCTTCACGCTCGGCAAGGGCTTCGAGTCCAAGAACGCCAACCACCAGATGAAGAAGCTGTCCGTCGACGAGTTCAAGGACATGCGCGAGCTGCTCGGACTCCCGATCCCGGACAGCGCGTTCGCCGACGGCCTGGTGCCCTACGGCCACCCGGGCGCCGGCTCCCCCGAGGTCCGCTACCTCCAGGAGCGCCGTGCCGCCCTCGGCGGTCCCGCTCCGGCCCGCCGGGTGCACGCAGTGGCCCTGCCCCAGCCCGAGGAGCGCGCGTTCGCCGCGCTGAAGAAGGGCTCCGGCAAGCAGGAGATGGCCACCACGATGGCCTTCGTGCGTCTGGTCAAGGACCTGATGCGGGACAAGGAGACCGGCAGGCGCTGGGTTCCGATCGTCCCGGACGAGGCCCGTACCTTCGGTATGGAGTCGCTGTTCCCGTCGGCCGGCATCTACTCCCCGCTGGGCCAGACGTACGAGCCGGTCGACCGCGACCAGCTGATGTACTACAAGGAGGCCAAGGACGGCCAGATCCTCAACGAGGGGATCACCGAGGCCGGGGCCATGGCCGACTTCATCGCCGCATCGACGTCGTACGCGACGCACGGCGAGACGATGATCCCCTTCTACATCTTCTACTCGATGTTCGGCTGGCAGCGGACCGGCGACCAGATGTGGCAGCTCGCCGACCAGCTCGGCAAGGGCTTCATCGTCGGTGCCACCGCGGGCCGTACGACGCTGACCGGTGAGGGCCTCCAGCACGCGGACGGCCACTCGCAGCTGATCGCCGCCACGAACCCCGCGTCGCTCAACTACGACCCGGCGTTCGCGTACGAGATCGCGGTGATCGTCAAGGACGGTCTGCGCCGGATGTACGGCCCCGAGGCCGAGAACGTCTTCTACTACCTGACGGTCTACAACGAGCCGAAGCCGCAGCCCGCGATGCCGGAGGGCGTCGAGGAGGGCATCGTCAAGGGCCTGTACCGCTTCAAGGAGGGCACCGGGGCCTCGGCCGACGCCCCGCGGGTCCAGCTGCTGGCCTCCGGCACGGCGATCCACTGGGCGCTGGAGGCGCAGGAGCTGCTGGCCGCGGACTGGGGGGTCACGGCCGACGTCTGGTCCGCCACCTCCTGGGGCGAGCTGCGCCGCGAGGCGCTGGAGTGCGACGAGGCGCTGCTCCGCGGTGAGCAGCGGGTGCCGTACGTGACCCAGGCGCTGGAGGGCGCACCGGGTCCGGTCGTCGCGGTCAGCGACTGGATGCGTCAGGTCCCGGACCAGATCAGCCAGTGGGTGGAGCAGGACTGGTCCTCGCTCGGCACGGACGGCTTCGGCCTCTCCGACACCCGCGACGCGGCCCGTCGCCACTTCGGCGTCGACGCCAGCTCGATCACGGTCGCTGCCCTGGCCCAGCTGGCCCGCCGCGGCGAGGTGGCCGCGGCCTCGGTCAAGGAGGCCCGGGAGCGGTACGGGCTGTGAGGTGACGGCGGCCGGGCACTCGCCCGGCCGCCTCGCGCGGCGTACGGCCACAATGGCCGCATGCGCGCTGCCCGTCTCATCAGAATGGTGCTGCTCCTGCAGTCCCGTCCCGTCATGACCGCCGCCGACCTCGCGAGGGAGCTGGAGGTGTCCGAGCGGACCGTGACCCGGGACGCGCAGGCGCTCTCGGAGGCGGGCGTTCCGGTGTACGCGGACCGGGGCCGGGCCGGGGGCTACCGGCTGGTCGGCGGCTACCGCACGCGACTGACCGGCCTGGCCCGTGACGAGGCGGAGGCGCTCTTCCTCTCCGGACTGCCGTCCGCGCTGCGCGAGATGGGTCTGGAGGACGCCGCGTCCGCCGCACGGCTCAAGGTGTCGGCGGCCCTGCTGCCCTCGCTGCGGGACGCCTCGGAGAGCGCCGGCCGGCGCTTCCATCTGGATGCTCCCGGCTGGTACCAGGAGCCGGTCACCCCCGAACTGCTGCCGGCCGTCGCCGAGGCCGTCTGGGACGACCGGATCGTCCGTGCGCGCTACCGCCGGGGCGGCGGGGACGGCGACGTGGAGCGGGAGCTGGCACCGCACGGGCTCGTTCTGAAGGCCGGGGTCTGGTACGTCTGCGCCCGCGTGGGGGACGGCTTCCGGGTGTACCGGATCGACCGGTTCTCGGCCGTGGCGGTCTCCGACGAGCGGTTCGAGCGCGACCAGCGGTTCGATCTGCCGGGCTTCTGGGCGGAGCGGGCCGCTCAGTTCGCCCGGTCGCTGCTGCGGACCGAGGTGACGGTGCGGGTGTCACCCGAGGGCGTACGCCGACTGCCGCACACCATGGACCGTTCGGCGGTCCACGACGCCCTGGAGGCGGCCGGTCCGCCCGATGCCGAGGGATGGCTCACACTCACCCTGCCGGTCGAGTCCGACGAGGTCGCCTACAGTCAACTGCTGTCCCTGGGGCCGGAGTCGGAGATCCTGGAGCCGGCCGCTCTGCGGGACCGTTTCGTCGCTGCCGCCGAACGTCTGGGCGAGCTCTATCGCTGAGGGTTTCTTTTCCCCGCGTCCGCGTGCGTCGCCTCCTGCCAGAGCCGATGCTTGTCCCGTGATGGACGAGACGGAGTTCTGGGAGATCATCGACAGCACCCGCGTGGCCGCCGAGGGCGACCCCGAGGACCAGGCCGACCTGCTCGTCGAACGGCTGGTGCGGCTCGATCCCGACGCGGTGCTGGACTTCGCCCGGCACTTCGAGGCCCGTTTCAACCGCGCCTACCGCTGGGACCTGTGGGGCGCCGCCGCCGTGCTGCTCGGCGGCGCGAGCGACGACGCCTTCGACTTCTTCCGATGCTGGCTGATCGGCCAGGGCCGGGAGATCTTCGAAGGCGCCCTGCACGACCCGGACGGCCTCGCCGGTCTCCTCGACGACTTCGACGAGGAGATCGACGGGGACGGCGAGGATCTCGGGTACGCCGCCGACGAGGCGTACGAACAGCTCACCGGCGTGGTCGCCCCGGATCTCGGCCTGCCGCCCCAGGCCGCCGAGCCCGAGGGGACCCCTGTGAACTTCGAGGACGACGCGGCCCTGGCGGTGCGTTTCCCCTCGCTCTGGGAGCGGTTCGGGCCGGGCTGAGTGGTACTGCCGCGCCGTCGCGCCGAGCAGCTCGGCCGGGCGCGCGGGCTGCTGCCTGCGGCGGGCAGCGGCGGACGACCCGGCGCTGCGGGCCGTCCGCCACCGGGTCGATCAGGATTCGGAGGAGCGGCTGCTGCCGGTGCTGACCCGGCCGGCGGGCGACGGGGCGGACCCGCTGGAGATCCGCCTCGCCGCGGCCGCCACCACTGACGCGGTACGGGTCGCGCTGGAGGCCTGGGCGGAGACGGACGCACCGACTGCCCGGCGGCCCACCCGCCGATCCGGCGGTGCGCTGCCTGCACCAACTCGTGGGCGGCATGCGCGTGTTCAAGCCGCAGAAGTCATGTCACGGGGCGAGCGAGCGGCCCATCAGTACGTCGTCGACGTAACGCCCGTCCAGGAAGAACTCACCGGGCAGCACCCCCTCGACGACGAACCCCTCGGACTCGTACAGGGCGCGCGCGGGCGTGTTGTGGCCGAGCACCCGCAGGGTCATCCGGTTCGCCCCCTCGTCGCGCGCCGCCGCGAAGGCGGCCCGCAGCAGGGCCCTGGCGACACCGCGGCCGCGCGCCCAGTCGGCCACGGCGAGGCCCTGTATCTGCCGGACATGCGTATTGCAGGCCAGCGGGGTCGGCGGGACCAGCCTGATGTATCCGGCCGGGCACAGCTCACCCCCCGCGTCCCGCGCCTCGGCCACCAGGAAGTCCTCGGGCCCGTGGCGGTCGTCGAAGAACGGCGCGTACGGCGGCTGCGGCCTGGGTGCCACGGCGTGCAGCGTCGACCAGGTGGCGCGGTCGAGTTCGCCGAGCGCGGCTTCGTCCGAAAGGGTGGCGGGACGGACGGGGCAGGCCGGGTGCGTGGATATCTCGGGCATGAGCGTCACTGTGCCACGGCGCCCCCGGCCGGGTCAGCCCGGTTTCGCCGCTCGGCACGCACCGATGACACGAGGACCTGCCGGGCCGCTGGGGCAGGATGGACCCATGCTGCACTCCCGTATCGCTGTCACCGGAGCATCCGGACTCATCGGAGCGGCGCTGGTGCGTTCGCTGCGCGCCGACGGGCACGAGGTGGTGCGCCTCGTACGGCACCCCGCGCGGGCCGGCGACGAGGTGGAGTGGGGCCCCGAACGGGGTTACGTCGACGTGGCGGGCCTGGTCGGCTGCGACGCCGTCGTCCACCTGGCCGGGGCCGGGGTCGGCGACCACCGCTGGACGACCGCGTACAAGCGGGAGATCCGGGACAGCCGGGTGCTCGGGACCGCGGCGATCGCGGAGGCCGTCGCCTCGCTGGACGTACCGCCGAAGGTCCTGCTGTCCGGGTCGGCGATCGGCTACTACGGCGACACCGGGGACCGCGCCGTCGACGAGAGCGCCCCGGCCGGCGAGGGCTTCCTGCCGTCCGTCTGCGTGGAGTGGGAGGCCGCCACGGCCGCCGCCGAGGAGGCGGGCGTACGGACGGTGCACGCGCGCACCGGTCTGGTCGTCGGCCGCGGGGGCGGGGCCTGGGGCCGGCTCTTCCCGCTGTTCCGGGCGGGGCTCGGCGGCCGGCTGGGCAACGGACGCCAGTACTGGAGCTTCATCGCGCTGCACGACGAAGTCGCGGCGCTGCGCCACATCCTGGACACCGAGTCGCTGTCGGGCCCGGTGAACCTGACCGGCCCCGACCCGGTCACCAACAGCGAGGTGACGGCCGCCATGGGGCGGGTACTGCACCGCCCCACGCTCTGCACCGCCCCGGCACCGGCCCTGCGTATCGTCCTGGGGGACTTCGCCCAGGAAGTGCTGGCCAGCCAGCGGGTGCTGCCGGGTCAGTTGCTGGACTCGGGCTTCGTGTTCGCCTTCCCCGGGATCGACGCGGCGATCCGCGCGGCGCTGCGCTGAGCCCCGCACCGGCCGGCGCACCCTGCGAGCAGTGCACCCCTTCCGTGTATTCGGGCGGATGTGCGACCCCGTGCAACGGTGCCCCGGGTGCGCGCGACTGCGCCTTCGCCGGCCATCCTCCTACCCTCCTTGCGAACTCGGGCATTCCGGGGGCCTGTCGGGGGCAAGAGCCTCCCAGCAGTTGCGCCGACTCGGGGAGGGGCACGTGCTCAGCTCGGCACACCACGCGGACGTCGTCATCATCGGGGCCGGGATCGCCGGCCTGTCAGCCGCCCACCGATTGACCAGCGCAGGAGTGAGCGTCAGCGTCCTGGAGGCCGGCCCCCGGGTCGGCGGCCGGATGACCACCGCGGAGTTGGACGGCTTCCGGCTCGACCACCTCGGACCGCTCCTCAACACCTCCTGCCCGCAGCTGCGCATGACACCCGGTCTCGAAGGGCTGGTGCTGCGCAGCTTCGCTCCGGGGGTCCTCGTCCACAGCGGGGGACGGCAGTACCGGACCGGCGATGTACGGGGCGCCCGGGGCGCATTCAAAGCAGCGCGCGCCCTCGCAAGCGCCCCCCGGCCTCCGATGGGCGGGCCGATCGACCAGGCCCGGCTGGGCGCCGCCCTGTCCCGGCTCGCCGCCACCCCGTCCGCCCGCATCCTGGCCCGGCCCGAACAGACGGCGCTCGCCGCCCTGTCCCTTCGCGGCCTGCCCTCCCGTACGGTCAACGGCTTCCTGCGCCCGCTGCTCTCCGCGCTGCTCAGCGACCCCGGGCTCAGCACGTCCAGCCGGTGCGCCGATCTCGTCCTGCGCGGCTACGCGCGCGGCAGGCTGTGCGTGCCCGAGGGCGGCGCGGCAACGCTGCCCGAGCTCCTCGCGGCCTCGCTGCCGCCGGGCACCGTACGCACAGGTGTGCATGTCACGGCTGCCGACATCACCTCGGTCCGCACCGAGGAGCACGGCGAACTGGGTTGCCGTTCCCTGCTGGTGGCGACCGGTGCGGGCGCCGCCGCCGCACTGCTGCCCGGTCTGCGGATGCCGTCCTTCCACCCCGTGACGGTCCTTCACCACACCGCCCCCGCTCCCCCGCCGACCGGCGCCGCTCTGCTGCTGGACGCCGACCGCTCGGGCCCGGTCGCGCACACCGCGGTGATGAGCGCGGTCGACCCCTCGCGCGCCCCGCGCGGCCGTACGCTGATCAGCTCGACGGTACTCGGCGCCCCTCCTCCCGAGCTGGACCGCACGGTCCGCACCCATCTCGCCGCTCTGTACGGCACCACCACCGACGACTGGGAGCTGCTGGCCACCCACCACGACCCCGAGGCGGTCCCCGCGATGCCGGCTCCGCACGATCCGCGCCGCCCGGTGCGGCTGCTCGCCGGTCTGTACGTGTGCGGCGACCACCGCGACACCAGCACGGTGGCGGGCGCCCTGGTCTCGGGCCGCCGCGCCGCCGAGGCGATCCTCACCGACCTGGGGGTTCGGCCGGGGAGCGGGAGCGGGACGGCGCTGCCCGAGGCGGCGTAGGGGCCGTCCTGGGCAGTTCGACGGCGCGACCCGGGTTCACCCCAGGGCGGCGACCCGGTCGCGATAGCTCCGTACCGCTGCGGCGTCCCGGTACGGCTCCAGGCGCCGCTCGAAGTCCCGTACGTACTCCGTCGCCCGCACCGACCGCATCTCCGCGGCCTGCTGGGCGGCCTCGACGCCGAGCGCGCACGCCTGATCGAGCTCGCCGAGCCCGAGTCGGGCGGAGGCCAGTACCACCCGGCAGAACAGCCGGCTGCGGGCGTACGCCGGGGAGCGCAGTTGGAGGGAGCGCTCGGCGTGCTGCGCCGCGGCGCGGTACTGCTGGAGGTCACGGTGGCAGTGCCCGAACTCGTCGGCGAGCTGGGCCTCGTCGAAGTACCGCGCCCAGTACGGCACCTCGTCCCCCGGCCTGGCGATCTCCAGCGCGTGTTCGGCCCGCGCCAGCGAGGCGGTGCAGTGCCTGGCCTCGCCGAGCACCCCGTGGCCACGTGCCTCGACGGCGTGCAGCAGGGACTGGACGATGGGCGGCGCCGACGAGCCGATGCCCTGCTGGGCCACCCGGGCCAGCTGCACGGCCTCCCTGCCGTGGCCGAGGTAGACCGCCTGCCGGCTCATGGTGATCAGGACGTAGCTGCCGTAGGCGCGGTCCCCGGCGGCCTGGGCGAGCCGCAGCGCCTGGACGAAGTACCGCTGGGCCAGGCCGTGGGCCGCGATGTCGTACGAGGTCCAGCCCGCCAGCCGGGTCAGGTCGGCGGCGGCGGAGAAGAGCCGGCGCCCGGTGGCCTCCCCGTACGTCCCGCGGAGCATGGGTTCCGCCTCGTGCTCCAGGTACCGGACGAGGGCCTGGCGGGCGTGGCCGCCGCCGTAGGCGTTGTCGAGGGTGCGGAAGAGCTCGCCGACCGAGCGCAGGGCCGCGACGTCGCCGCCGCTGACCCGCTGGCCGGGGCTGCGGTCGGACTGCCGCTGCCGGGGTACACCGGGGGCGCCCGGCAGTCCCGTGCCGCCCGAAAGCGCGGGCGGGCCGGGGGGCGCGGACGGTCCGGAGGGCCGGGAGGGCACGGGCCCACGGGCCCGGCCGCCGACACCGGGCGCCGCCGGGCCGCCGTGCGCCCCGTACGAGCCGTGCGCCCCGGGCACTCCACGCGCCCCGCCGGGGCCGGGGCTGCCGGGCCGCGCGGAACCACCGGCTTCGGCGGCTCCTCTGGCCCCGGTGACCCCACTGGCCCCGACGGACCTGGTGATCCCACCGGCCTCGGTGGCCCCACCGGCCCCGCCGCGCAGCTGGGGCGAGGGCTCGCAGCCCCGGCCCACCCACTCGTCGGCCCGTCCGATCAGCCAGTCCCTGCTGGGGACGACGAGCCCGGCCGGAGTGAAGGCGATCTTGCGGAGCTCCGCATGGCTGCCCGAGTCCTTCCGCCACAGCCCGCTGACGATGTCGACCGCCTCCGCGGGCGTGGCCGCGAACTCCAGGCCCGCGTAGACCGGGGCGCACGCGTCCAGGCCCAGGTCCTGCGCGGAGAGGCGGCGCCCGAGCCGCCGGGTGAAGACCTCGGCGATCAGCGCGGGGGTGGTCCCGCGGGGCTGCTGACCACGCAGCCAGCGGGTCACGGAAGTTTTGTCGTACCGCAGGTCGAGGCCGTGTTCGAGGCCTAGTTGGTCCACCCTTCGGGCGAGGCCTGCATTGGAGAAGCCGGCCTCCGTGATGAGCGAGGCGAGTCGGCGGTTGGGGGTGCGCTGCGGAGGTCGTTCCGACATCTGCTGTACGGTCTCCTGCCTTCGGGGCCGGGCGGGCAGCCCTAATGGAACGGCGCGAATTTAGCGGCCTCCGCAGCGGTCACAGCCACCTTCGCTTCACTTTCATCCGATCGTGTGAGGATTGAATTCGGCGCTGACGGGAGCACCTGCCGGGCCACCGCCCGGGGGCCGGTCGTACAGTGGCCCGGGGCGTGATTCAGTGCATGGTGACGCGGCTCCGGGCATCCCCCGGCTCCCGGCACCGCGAGTAGGAAGGCATCTGTCGTGGCTGAGCTTCGGTTCGTCCGGCTGGGATTCGGCGAGGAAGCCGTCGACTACCAGGAGGCCTGGCAGAAGCAGCGCGAGGTGCACGCGGCCAGATTCGAGGACTCCGTCCCGGACACCTGTCTGCTGCTGGAACACCCGCCCGTCTACACGGCCGGGCGGCGCACGACCGACAGCGAACGCCCACTGGACGGCACCCCCGTCATCGACGTGGACCGCGGCGGCAAGATCACCTGGCACGGCCCCGGGCAGCTGGTCGGCTACCCGATCCAGAAGCTGCCCCGCCCGGTGGACGTCGTCGCGCACGTGCGCCGGCTGGAGGAGGCGCTGATCCGTACCGCCGCCGAGTTCGGCGTGGAGACCACCCGGGTCGAGGGCCGCAGCGGCGTCTGGGTGCTCGGCGACCCGGTCGAGGAGCGCCCGGCCGTCGGCGGACTCTCCCTGGACTTCGACCCGCGGCTGCACGACGAGGAGTTCGACGCCCGGCTGAACGGCCCCGAGTACGCCCCGTCCAACGCCGGCCAGCGCCGCGAGGACCGCAAGCTGGCGGCGATCGGCATCCGGGTGGCGAAGGGCGTGACCATGCACGGCTTCTCCTTCAACGTGAACCCGGACAACACCTGGTTCGACCGGATCGTGCCGTGCGGCATCCGGGACGCGGGCGTCACCTCGCTGGCGTACGAGCTCGGCCGCGACATCACCATCGCGGACGTGCTCCCGGTCGTCGAGAAGCACCTCACGGACATCCTGGAGAACGCCGAGCTCGCCCCGCGCACCATCGGGTGCACGGACGACGCCGTGGCCACGGCGTGACGCCCGGAGCACCTCTCCGGGAATAGGCCCTGTCGGCCACAGGTTGGGCAGAGGTAAAGCCGTTTGAACCACGGGCGTACCCTGGTGTTCGCCGAAGAATCCAATGCAGTGAAAGCAAAGGGGAGTGCCGGAGTGTCCGCTGTCGCACCCGACGGGCGCAAGATGCTGCGCCTTGAGGTCCGGAACAGCCAGACCCCCATCGAGCGCAAGCCCGAGTGGATCAAGACCCGGGCGAAGATGGGCCCCGAGTACAACCAGCTGCAGAAACTCGTGAAGAGCGAGGGTCTGCACACGGTGTGCCAGGAGGCCGGCTGCCCCAACATCTTCGAGTGCTGGGAGGACCGCGAGGCCACCTTCCTCATCGGTGGTGACCAGTGCACCCGGCGCTGTGACTTCTGCCAGATCGACACGGGCAAGCCGCAGGCGCTGGACCGGGACGAGCCCCGCCGCGTCGGCGAGTCGGTCGTCACGATGGACCTGAACTACGCCACCATCACCGGCGTCGCGCGCGACGACCTGGAGGACGGCGGTGCCTGGCTGTACGCGGAGACCGTGCGCCAGATCCACGCACTGACCGCGGAGCGGGAGGCCGGCCGCACCAAGGTCGAGCTGCTGGTCCCCGACTTCAACGCGCAGCCCGAGCAGCTCGCCGAGGTCTTCTCCGCGCGCCCCGAGGTGCTCGCGCACAACGTCGAGACGGTGCCGCGGATCTTCAAGCGGATCCGCCCCGGCTTCCGCTACGAGCGCTCCCTCGAGGTCATCACGCGGGCCCGCGAGGCCGGACTGGTGACCAAGTCCAACCTGATCCTCGGCATGGGCGAGACCCGCGAGGAGGTCAGCGAGGCGCTCCAGGACCTGTACGACGCGGGCTGCGAGCTCATCACCATCACTCAGTACCTGCGGCCGTCCGTGCGCCACCACCCGGTCGAGCGCTGGGTGAAGCCGCAGGAGTTCGTGGAGCTGAAGGAGGAGGCCGACGAGATCGGCTACTCCGGCGTGATGTCCGGGCCGCTGGTCCGTTCCTCGTACCGCGCGGGCCGCCTCTTCCAGCAGGCGATCGAGCGCCGCGGCGCCGTCGCGGCGGCGCCCACCGTGTGAATCCGAGCACAAGAAGCTACCGCTCGGTAATAGCTGTTTCGAAGCGGCCCGTACGCTCCCCGCCGGTCGGGGGCGCGTATGGGCCGCTTCGGCGTGCGCGGCGCCCGTATCAAGGTTTCATTGGTGTTTGACCGACCGGTCATGCGCTGGTAACACCGAGCAGTGACGCTGGGTGCACACGGCGCGGTGGCCGGCAGCAGCCGTCCGGGCCGCTGCCGCCCCGCTTCCCGCACCCCAGCGCACGCCACCTACTCCGCGCAACGCAGTCCCGGGCACTTCGCCCCGGGCAGCTGAGTCCACGCAACTCAGTCCGCACATCCGCTCCGAGGAGATTTCCACGATGCAGGCCGTGCCGGTACGCGCCACCGCCATCCCTTCCGTCACCGATGCTCTCCGCGCCGTCGAGTCGCTGGTCCTGGGCAGCGGCCAGCGCACCGCCCGCCGCAACGCCTGGACCGCCGTCCTGGAGGACCGGCGGCGGGCCAAGGACAGGGTCGAGGCCGAGCACGTACTGGAGGCCGCGGCCGACCACCGTTCCTAGGCCACGTAAACTTCTTCGCATGGCGAGGAAGGCAAAAACTGAAGGCGCGGACAGCGCCGAGAACGCGGGGCGGCTCAAGCAGATCGCCCTGACCTACAAGATGGCCAAGCGGTCCGACCCGAAGGTCGGCCTTGTCGTCGCGGGCGTGGGAATTGTCACCTTCGGTGTCCTCCTCGGAGTCGGCTTCCTGATCGGCCACCCGGTCTATCTGGGCATCCTGGGCTTCGTCGTGGCCCTCCTCGCGATGGCGATCGTCTTCGGACGGCGTGCCGAGCGTGCCGCCTTCGGGCAGATGGAGGGGCAGCCGGGTGCCGCGGCGGCGGTGCTGGACCGTGTGGGCCGCGGCTGGACCACGACGCCCGCGGTCGCGATGAACCGCAGCCAGGACGTCATCCACCGCTCCGTCGGCAAGGCGGGCATCGTGCTGGTCGGCGAGGGCAACGCGAGCCGCGTGAAGCTGCTGCTCGCGGCCGAGAAGAAGAAGATGGCGCGCATCCTGGTCGACGTACCGGTGCACGACTTCATCGTCGGCAACGACGAGGGCCAGGTGCCGCTCAAGAAGCTGCGCACCAAGATGCTGAAGCTGCCGCGCGTCCTCACCGGCCCGCAGGTGACGGCCGCCAACGACCGGCTGCGCGCGATGGGTGACCTGATGAGCAACATGCCGCTGCCGAAGGGACCCATGCCCAAGGGCATGCGGATGCCGCGCGGCGGAAAGATGCGCTGACGCCGGCCACCCGAAGAGGCGTCGGACGTACGAAGAGACGTCGGACGTACGAAGAGGCGGGGTGCGAACCGGATCGGTTCGCACCCCGCCTCTTCGTCTGCCTCTTTGCCCGTTCGCCTCTTCGCCTCGGGTGCGGGGCCCGGTCCTGGATTCCTAGATACGGACCTGGACGGCGCGGGCGAGCCGGTCGTGCAGGCCGCGGCCGTCGCGGTCCCAGACGAGGGCCGGGATCACCAGGCACAGCAGCACGCTCCGGACGATCACCCGCCCGAACGCCAGCCGGCCGCCGTTCTCGGCGACGACTCTGAGGCCCAGGATGCGCTTGCCCGGCGTACAGCCGATGGTCCCGACGGTGAGCACGCTCAGTACGAGGAAGATGCCCACGGCCCAGTTTCCGGCCGCCTGCTGGTCACCGTGAGCAAACAGCCCGTTTGCGATCAGCAGGCACAGGGCCCAGTCGATGAAGATCGCGCCGAACCGCCGGCCGAGCGGTGCCACGGAACCGGGCCCCTGCTCGGGCAGGCCGAGCCGCTTGCCCCGGTAGCCGAAGTCGGCCCCCATCTCCTCGGCGGCCGCGCGCGGCCCGGAGAGCCACGATCCGATTGCTTGCCTGTTGTCCACCCGAACACGGTACTGCGCCAGCCTTCCGAACCGGCCGGGCGGGTGCCGCTACAGGCCCCCGGAACGGCCGGATCACGGGCCCATAACCGGTCGTGAGGCGCCGGTCACACCCGGCTCGGTTAACTTCTGCGAAACAAATGGGTCATGCTTGAGAAATCCGGTCTGCCTATGGTCGGGTCCAGCGTGTGCCACCGCACCGGCCGCACCACGAGCCACAACCCCGTCCCTCCGGGCCGGGAGTAGGAGGAGTTGGATGTTCCAGAACGCCGACGACGCGAAGAAGTACATCGCCGACAATGACGTCAAGTTCATCGATGTCCGGTTCTGTGACCTGCCCGGTGTGATGCAGCACGTCACCGTCCCGGCGGCGACCTTCGACCCGGCCGAGGAGCTTGCCTTCGACGGCTCGTCGATCCGCGGCTTCCAGGCCATCCACGAGTCCGACATGGCGCTGCGCGCAGACCTGTCGACCGCCCGTGTCGACCCTTTCCGCCGCGACAAGACCATCAACATCAACTTCTTCATCCACGACCCGATCACCGGCGAGCAGTACAGCCGTGACCCGCGGAACGTGGCCAGGAAGGCCGAGGCGTACCTCACCTCCACCGGCATCGCCGACACCGCGTACTTCGGTCCCGAGGCCGAGTTCTACGTCTTCGACAACGTCCGTTTCCAGACGTCGGCGAACGAGAGCTTCTACCACATCGACTCCGAGGCCGGAGCCTGGAACACCGGTGCGATCGAGAACAACCGCGGCTACAAGGTCCGCTACAAGGGCGGTTACTTCCCGGTCCCGCCGGTCGACCACTTCGCCGACCTGCGTGCCGAGATGTCCC
This sequence comes from Streptomyces sp. NPDC001880, assembly GCF_053594575.1. Lineage (NCBI taxonomy): Bacteria > Bacillati > Actinomycetota > Actinomycetes > Kitasatosporales > Streptomycetaceae > Streptomyces > Streptomyces sp. NPDC001880. Next base: position 6,204 of record NZ_JBSFET010000021.1, on the reverse strand, counting down.
TGGAGCTGGAGAACAGCGGCCTGCAGATCGAGCGCCAGCACCACGAGGTCGGCACCGCCGGCCAGGCCGAGATCAACTACAAGTTCAACACGCTGCTCGCCGCGGCCGACGACCTGATGCTCTTCAAGTACATCGTGAAGAACGTCGCCTGGCGCAACGGCAAGACCGCGACCTTCATGCCGAAGCCGATCTTCGGCGACAACGGCTCGGGCATGCACGTCCACCAGTCCCTGTGGGCCGGCGGCGACCCGCTGTTCTACGACGAGCAGGGCTACGCGGGCCTCTCGGACCTCGCCCGCTACTACATCGGCGGCATCCTCAAGCACGCCCCGTCGCTGCTGGCGTTCACCAACCCGACGGTGAACTCCTACCACCGCCTGGTCCCCGGCTTCGAGGCCCCGGTCAACATGGTGTACTCGCAGCGCAACCGCTCGGCCGCGATGCGTATCCCGATCACGGGTTCCAACCCGAAGGCCAAGCGCGTCGAGTTCCGCGCCCCGGACCCGTCGTCCAACCCGTACCTGGCCTTCTCCGCGCTGCTGATGGCGGGCCTCGACGGCATCAAGAACAAGATCGAGCCCGCCGAGCCGATCGACAAGGACCTGTACGAGCTGGCTCCCGAGGAGCACGCGAACGTCCAGCAGGTCCCGACCTCGCTCCCGGCCGTCCTGGACGCGCTGGAGGCGGACAACGAGTACCTCCAGGCCGGTGGCGTCTTCACGTCGGACCTGATCGAGACCTGGATCGACTACAAGCGCACCAACGAGATCGCCCCGATCCAGCTGCGCCCGCACCCGCACGAGTTCGAGCTGTACTTCGACCTCTAGGAGACGGGGTTGGCCGAGCCGGCCCCAGGGCTCGGAAATGGGATCAACTTGATCTCACAAACAGCAGCGAGGGCCGCTGCCCCATACCTCGGGGCAGCGGCTCTCGTCATGTCACTAATCGCTCGCCGGGCTACAGGTTCGTCGGCATGGTGCTAGCCGTTGTCGGCGTCTGGCCCGTCGTTGTCGGCGTCGTGGACGTACCCGTCGTGGACGTACCCGCAGGCGGCTGACCTGCCGGCGGCTGGCCCGCAGGCGGCTGGCCCGCAGGCGGCTGACCTGCCGGCGGCTGACCTGCCGGCGGCTGGCCCGCAGGAACCGTGTTACCACTGCCCGCGGTGACGGAGCCACCGACGGTGGAACCAATGACTTGGTTCAGGTTGTTGATTGTCTGATTGCTGACTTGGTTTATCACCGTCTGCGACAGACCGAGGCTTCTCCCCGTGGCTTGCACGGCCGCCGCGCTCTGCGCCGCCGCCTGTTGCGGGGTGGCACCCCTGCTTATCGCCGCTCGTGCTGCGTTCGTTCCGGCAGCCGCAGCAGCGGCTGCACCTCCGGCCGATGATTCCCCTCCGGCGCAGGCCACAGAGCCCACGGCGACGCTACCTGTGCCCGTTACAGCGAACGGTCCTATACGACCGTCAGCACCGGGGCGCAGCGTCATCCCCCCGGGGGAGACTGTGAAGGTCGCGTTGGGGTCGAAGTTCTCCCCTGTCAAGGTGTTTGCCACTACCCGACACGTCTGTGCCGGGGCAGCGGAAGCAGGCGCGACAGCGGTCGCAGCCAGACCCCCGACAAGCGCCACTGTCGCGGCAGAACTCAGGACGACTTTTCCTCTCACGGTTTTCCCCTTTCGGGCACTGTGCTTTCTTGCCGTTCCAGTCAGGTGTCATCGTGAGCCGCAGGCCATGGCCACGGCGTGACTCCGGCGTGACGCCGACGCGATGACGGGACTGGCAGCAGCAACTCCGGGTGGAATCCCGGAGCCTCGTCATCCACCTTGCGCGTTCTCCTTGCGGTTGTCGCGCCGAAAGAATTTCCGGATTCAAGCAGTGATGACTGAAGAGTTTCTGAGACAGGTGCCGCACGAGACGCACTCCGGAGAACCTGACGCAGTTGAACGAGACGAACCGGCAGCAGACCGGGCCGAACGATACGATGGTGGTCAATGCCCAGTTCTCGTTCTACGAGAATCGTCCCCGTCGAGTCATGATGCTGGGGCCGCTGAAGCCCCAGCACGCTGATGGGGCACTCCAGTTCACCTCGAGCCTTTGGGCTGATGAACATGACGAAGACAACCTTGCGGAAAATCCGTGTCGCAGCGGCGGCTTCCTTTTTGGCGGCCGGCGTCCTGGGTGCATCAGCGAGTTCCTCCATTGCCTCGCAGCAGAATTCCCAGGTCGCGCCGTCGGTGCTCAAGTGCTACACACTCATTGACGATCCGAGCGAGATCGTTTGCTATCAGCTTTCGCAGCGGGCTCTGAATACGGGCAGCCAGATCGTGTTCTTCCCCTTCCTCATCCAGGTGCCCACGCCTTCGAATCCCCCGGCTCCGGTCATCGTGAATGTTCTGCCTCCGGATCTACCTCCAGGGGTTCCCTTCAACAGCACGCGATAGTCGTCGGCACGCGACAGTCGCTCCAGTCGCAACTGGCTGAGACCGCCTTGGCGTGCGCCCACGGCGGGCCGAGGAGCGCTGTCGCGGAGCGATCAGTGCCGCAGGGCGTTTGCCACGTCTGCCTTGACGTCTCCGGACAGCTTGCGGTTGCTGCGGGCCGTGGCGTCCTTGGACGCCTTGGGGCCGACGCCGTCGACTGTCACCACGACCGTGTCGAGCAAATTACCGCTCGCGTCATCGAAGTTGACCTGCACCGCGTACGACTTCGCCGAGTCGGAGCTGTTCTTCACGGTGACCTTCACCATGACGCGGCCGTCGCCGTCGGTGCTCGGCTTGCCCAGCGTGACGTCGCCCTTGGCGTTCACGCCGTTCTTGAAGTTGTTCAGCTTCTCGCCCGCGGAGGCCGTCGCCGATGCCAGCACCTCGGCGCCCCGGGACGCCGCCGACGCTGCGGCGGACGCGGCCTTGGACGCCGTACTGGAGGCGCTGCCGCCGTCGTCGGAGCAGGCGGCAGCCGTGGACATCACGGTCGCCGTCAGCAGTACGGCCCACAGACCTCGCGCGGCTTTCCTCGTCATCGTGCCTCCCAGCACTCGCCACTTCCCCCCTCCTTCGCCCATCGCTTCAGTCAAAGGGGCGGCGGCGCGGGCCGCATGCGGTGTATGCCGGACGGGTGAGCGCGGGGGTGGCGGCGATTCGCGGTGCGGCACGGGGCGGACGAGGCTGGGGGCATGAGCGACCAGAGGCCGGGCGGTGCCCCGGTGACGTCCCGCTGCCCGTGCGTGGCCGTCCCGTACGTGGCCGTGTCCCCGGGCCGCGGAGGGCTCGGGGACACGGTCATCGGGTGCTCCGGCCGTCAGCGGCCGTTGCGGATCAGGGCGCGGACCATGCGGCAGGTCGTGTCGGACGGAGGGTGGATACCGATGCTCTCGGCAGTCGCGCATATCCTGTCGTTGGTCGCGGTCGACGGGTAGTAGACGCCCGTGTCGAGCAGGGCGATCGCCAGGCGCATGGCCTTCAGACGGCGGTTGTGGGAGATGTACCACTCGCGGGGCCGGCCCGCGGGGAGCGGCTTCTTCATCAGGGGCTTGTGCAGCGGCTCGGTCGTGACTGCGGCAACGGCCATGGGCAACCTCCTGGCATGGTTGTGGAACCCTCACCAACTGCCCTTATTTTACTGCCCGGCACTGACAATCGGAGCTGGCCAGAAGGGCTTTCGGGCCGTCCCTCGCGTACCTTTGGCCCCATGGAGATCTGGATCAATCCCGCCTGTTCCAAGTGCCGCAGTGCGGTGCAGTTGCTCGATGCGGAGGGTGCCGAATACACCGTGCGCCGTTATCTGGAGGACGTGCCGTCGCCGGACGAGATCCGGGCCGTGCTCGACCGGCTCGGGCTGGAACCGTGGGACATCACGCGCACGCAGGAAGCCGATGCGAAGGAGCTCGGGCTCAAGGAGTGGCCGCGCGAGGCCGGTTCGCGTGAGCGGTGGATCTCGGCCCTCGCCGAGCACCCGAAGCTCATCCAGCGGCCGATCATCACCGCGGACGACGGAACCGCCGTCGTGGCGCGCACGGACGAGGCGGTACGCGACGCGTTGGAACGCTGAGCGTCCACGGGCGGCCCGTGCGACGGCCCCACGACCATGCGCCCGAGGCCGGGGTCGGCTGGAGCTCCGCCGGACGCCGGTATGGCGGGCGCGGCGGCGGAACCGTTACCGATCTACGCCCTCGTCTGCTTCTCCGCCTCCGCCAGCAGCTCCGTCAGGCGCAGCCCGAACCGTACGTCGCAGGGGTGCGGGTCACCCGTACGCACCGAGTGGATCAGCGCGTCGACCGCCGCCCGGAAACCGCCGACCGGGTCGGTCCACCGCGGCAGGGTGGCCCTTCCCTGTTCGCCCCTGAGCTCGATCTCCGTGCCGGCCGCGCCCACGGGCGCGCCCAGTGCGAGCGTCACCGTGCTGGACGCGCCGGAGGAGTGGCGCAGGACGAGATGTGTGGTGTCGGACGGGCCACGGGCCGCGGTCAGCCGGGTCACGTCGCCCAGCACCGGGATCAGGACCGACAGGGCGTGGGGGCCGATGTCCCACAGGCCGCCCTTCTCGCGGCGCCACGGCGAGGCGGCGTACTCGTTGGTCGTGCCCGGGGCGAACAGTGCCCCGATCCACTCGGCACGGGCGGTGAACCAGCCGTCCACGGCGGCCTGTTCGTCGATCCAGGCGGAAGTCTCGGCCGTGAACCGCAGGGTGCAGAAGACGACGGAGGCGACCCCGCTCTGCTCGGCGGCCCGGACGACCTCGCGGGCGCCCGCGACGGTGGTCGCGACCGGCTTGTCCAGCAACAGATGACGGCCGGTGGCCGCGGCGCGGGCGGCGAGCGGGGCCTGGACGTCCGGCGGCAGGGCGAACGCGACGGCGTCGCTGGCGGCGAAGAGTTCGTCGATGCCCGCCTCGCCGCTGTACGCCGTGGTGCCATGCGCGGCGGCCAACTCCTGTGCGGCCTCGGGGCGGCGGCCCCAGACACCGCTCAGTACGACGCCGGGGTGGGCGGCGAGGGCGGGGGCCTGGGTGTTCCGGGCCCAGGGGCCCGTACCGACGAGGCCGATGCGCAGGGGGGTCGGGGGAAGTGTCGTCATGGGGCAAGTCTGCCGGGTCGGCCGGGCCTGCCTCGTATTGAGTTGGCGCGGGGCGCTGTCGATGGCTACGTTTGCGGGGCCGGCCGCGGGACTCCGGCTGCGACTTCCGGGACTTGCCTCTGAAGCACTGATTTCGCTGTTCGCGCCCCCATTCCCCGGCCGGCGCTCCGTCCGGGCGTACGGCGGCGCGCGACTCCACGGGGGAACCATGACCACCAGCACCGGAACCGACGCCGGCCTCGTGGCCGCCGAGGACGTGCTGCTCTTCGTCAACGCCGCGATCACCGCGACCGGGCAGCGCGAGTTCCGCTCGACCGCGTATCAGCAGCAGCTCTCGCTGGACTTCCTCCACGAGTACGTACGGGTCAACTACCGCCGGGTGTACGCCGCCGCGCTCGCCCTGGACATCAACGACCACAATGCCGCGCTCATCGTCCGGGGCCTGCTGGAGCACGCCGCCGACGCGAGCGCCGAGGAGAAGCGCACCGAGGGCCGGCTGATCGCCGCCCGGCTGGCGAAGCTTCCGCCGCAGCGCGTGTACCGGATGTTCCGGGCGCTGCGCGCGGCCGGGGTGAACAACCGGCGCACCCGCGCGATCATGCGGGAATGGCTGACCGCCCGTCCCGACCCGGCGCACGACGCGGTGAAGTACCGCTCCGGGCTGAAGACCGCCGCCCGCCATGTCCACCTCCGGTTCGACGGGACCGGAGGTGCGGGCGAGACGGGGGACTTCCTGTTCCGGCCGGGACACCGGACCAGCTACCGGCACGGCCTGCTCGACGCCTGGCGGCGCGCCCACTACGAGCAGGGGGCCGTCGAGGAGCTGCCGTTCACCGTCGCCGAGGGCTTCGCCGCCCGGCGCGGGATGAAGCGTGAGGTGTTCCTGGAGCGGATGGCACCGCGGATGACCCGGCTGGAGCGGCTGCGGACCCTGGGGCAGCGCGGTGCCGGAGACGACGCGCGGCTGCCCGCGGATGTGGACCTGACCGTGATGCCGCTGACCCGGCTCGCCCTGTACGTCCTGTCGCTCGGCTTCGAGCCCGAGGGCTCATCGAGGTCGTCGAGGAGTCTGGAGATGCGGTCGGCGATCCGCTGGTGTCGTTCGATCTCGCGTGCCCAGCCGCGGGCCTC